>NZ_JAFLWG010000003.1:0-72796 GCF_017316315.1 Enterococcus sp. DIV1298c
AAGTTCACTTTCCTATGCCCGCATTCGTAACACAATTTAGAACTTGGATAGAATCGATCTGCTTCGACGAATTCAATGCCGTACTCTTCACATTTGTATTGAAGTTGACGTTTGAACTCATAGAATTTTTGTTGTGCGACTGATTTCGCTAAGTGCTTGTTCTTCATCATGCCCTTTACATTCAAAGTTTCAACAACGATTTTCGATGGTTTGGTTTTCACTATCTCAGTCGTTGTTTGATGAATATGGTTCTGACGAAGATTTGCTAGTTTTCGATGTATCTGTCGAATGTTCTTTTCTAATTTATAGATGTTACATGTTTTGACAAATCGGGTTCCCTCCTTATTCATCTCGTATTTTCGAGAAACTTTACGCTGTAACCGACGTAAACGTTTCTCAAGCTTTCTTATTTTCTTTGTCTTGTTGATATTTTTGTAGATTTTGCCATTTGAGACAACAGCTAAGTTTTTGATCCCTAAATCAATACCTAGTACTTCATTAGTTAGTTTTTGTGTGTCACATTGTTTTTCAATGCCAACAGAAAGATACCAATACTTGCCATCGTAAGAGATTCGTGGATTGATATATTTCGTCTTCATTGGCAATTGTTCACTAGTTTTTATCCACCCAATTTTTTCAAGTAGAACGGATTTTGCTTTTACTTTTAATTTGACATTGTCATTATAAAAAGCAGGTTTTGTCTTCTTTCTGGACTTAAAACATGGCTTCTCGACTTTTAGACAAATTTTTCCACTAAGACCATTGAACCATTTTTGATAGGCGAAACAGGCATCTTTTACTGCCTGTTTCGCAATATTATTTGACACTATGTTCAACCAAGCATACTTTGGTCGCTTTTTCATTTGAGTGACGTGCTTTCGTAAGACATTGTTGGTGAGAAATCCCCCACCAAACCGATGATTCATTTCTTGCATATTCAACACCCAATTAAACACCCATCGAGCCGTTCCAGCTGACTGCCACAGTTGTTGTTCTTGATCTTTCGTCGGCCGGAGTCTGGCTTTCTTGGCTCGTATCAGCTTCTTGCCTTGTGTATGATTCATTCGGTGTTCTCTAAGATTCTTATGAGTTCTATCTTTTAAGGGATGGACGGATGTTAATTTCTCTTTTTTCTTCTCTGTGCTTAAAAATTGAGACGTCCCTTCAGATTGTGTTATCAATTGTTCGACTGGATAGATTGTCATTATTCTCACCTCAATAGTAAGATACGTCATGTCGATTTGTTTAACTGATATATTTTACTGTTATTACCCTCCTGTATTTCATTTGATATACTTATTATACGTAAGAAGGGTAGTTTCTCCTGTCGATTATTTCAGGCAAACATGAAATAATTAGTGTAATTTAATGTGAGACAGGCTTCAGCGTTTGTTTTTTAAACGACATGTTCTTCTTTTACTTCGATTGTTTGGATGTTTTTTGTTCACTTAATTTGTTTTTTATTTCTTGTTCCCATGATGGTTTTCTGATTTTTTCAATACATAATGGCGCCACAAAAAGAATACCGCTGATCAATGCGACAGCCACAAAGTTGATCCATGTGCCGGCTTTTAGTGTAAGTCCGACAGAAAAAACGATTGCTGCAAATAAGATCAGAACGACCAGCCATGCCCCAAAATTTCCTTTTCCGTCTTTTTTGCCAATCCGAAATGGACGAGAAATCTCTGGATTTGTTTTTCTAAAATGTAAGAATGCGATGCCCATGATAATGTAGACAATACAATAAATGACTGTCGTTGCATTGACTAGCATTAAAAATGCTTGGTTGACTCCAGGAATCAACAAATAGAATAATGCAAATACAGAAATGATAATGGATTGTGTCAAAATCACTGCTTTGGATACATCGAATTCATTGGTTTTCCAAAAATTGAAGCGAGGAGGATACGCTCCTTTTCTTGCGCTTTCTGTGACAGTTTTTGCTGGACCAGAAGCCCAAGCAGATAGTTGGACAGCGACACCGACAAATACGAGTAAGCTAAACAGATTGACGATCATATGTGGCAATCCAAGAATTTGGCAATCGATCGAAATCGATTGGGCAATGTTGTTCAATTCCATTTGGCCCTTTGGCACGACATTGGCGACGACTAAAGCATTCAACGTATTTACTACAAACAAAAAGACCAAGGCGGCGAAAATACCGCGGATATAAGTTTTAACTGGATGGCTCAATCGAGTGATATAAACAGAAGACATTTCGATACCAGTAAAAATGAACATGATCGGTGCAAAATAAACGAATGATTTGGCAGTGCTTGGATTTGGAACGAGTAGATCCCACGAAAATTTTCCTAATGTTCCATTTGGCATGATACCAACTTTGATCCAAGCGGCAACACCCAACAGCAGCATCAAAGCCAATGGGATATATAACCCCAACCAGACGCCGATCTTTCCTCCGATTTTTGCCATATCGAATTTTAGGTTCAATACTGTGATGATCCAGTAAACGACTAAGATCACGAGTAACGTAAATTTACTATTCAAGCCTAATGGGACATTATTGACCATATTCCCAAACAAAGGCGCAAGTGCTGAGGCAACCATGACCATTCCGGGAAACATCTGCACCCATAAAAGCCAAGAGACGACAAATCCCCATTTTCTACCGAGAGATTGAGAGACCCATAGTTCTGGCCCTCCTTTTTGAGGAAACATCCCAGCAAATTCTCCTGAGATCAGAGAGATCGGAAACGCATAAAAAAGTACAGCAACTAACATATAAAACAACATCGTCCAACCAGTGGCAGCGACATCAGGAATATTGCGGATGCTTGCGACTAATGCGCAAGTCATCCCAATAAATGTTAACGTTGACAGCTGTTTTGTAGATTTTGAGTCTGTCATGATCGATCCTTCTTTCTATCACTAGAACTACGCAAGAACTTCTTTTAGTTTTTCTTCCATTGCGTGTTTGATGGCTTTGGTGTAATAAGCAAAGATGCTATCATCCGTTAAATAAGGGGTCATGATCGCAGCACGCAACAAAGTGACTTGTTGTTCTTTTTGCCATTCTTCTTTTGATACACCCATACTTTCGACAAATGCCACAGGAGAATCGCCATAATCAGCTTGCGTGAATGTGGTATGAGACGTGATGAAGCGTTCATCGTACACATCCCCGTCCATATAAGAGGACACATCGAACATTTTTTCATTCAAGCGATTGATTTCTTTTAGATCTGTACAGCCTTGCACTTTGAATGCCCAATCGACCATGTTGAAATCTGGATGATTCAACGGATAGACTTCAATTGTTTTCCCATTGACTGTAAAGCTTAATTGACCAAGAAATTCTCTAAAACGTTGTGCGGCTTCGATCGATGCACCAATGAGTTGACCGTAACCTGTGACGTTCAACGGTAGCACGTGATGAGCTGTCCACACTGCCGCAGCTGTTGCTCCAGCTTTTGAGCCTTCTAGGATATAGGCACCTAACATATCTGGTGCTTTCACGGATTTTTCAAACACATAAGGGGCAAAATAAGAAATGATATTGCGCATGCTTTTATGTTTGATCGTGATTCCACCTGCCGCATAAGGAACGTAACCCATCTTATGGGGATCAACTGTCACTGATTCCGCTTCACTGATTGCCTTGAAGCCTTCATAGACACTTCGCTCGATTTTCACTTCGTGGTGGAAAACATGATGTTCTCGATAAAAATCTGCTAATGAGGCATAAGGAACAAATTCATACGCTTCATTCATGAACAAACAGCGTGCATAACCACCATAAGCTGCATCCACGTGGAGATAGAAATATATTCCTTCCTCTTTCAATTTCTCTCTAAGTTCAACGATTTTATCGACACGATCGACTTGTCCTTCTTCTGTTGTACCTACAACAGCGACTACGCCTAAAATAGGGATTTGTTGTTGCGCTAACTCACGAATCGTTTTCTCCAATACTTGGACATCCATTCGGTAGCAGTCATCCACGGGGATCGCAATCATTTGATCCAATCCAACACCACAAATATCCAATGCTTTCATCCATGAATAGTGTTTCGTTTGAGGGACGATCCACTTACCTAATTCTTGGATGTGTTTCCCACTTCGTGATGAAGCTGCTTTGACACGATCCAATTCTTCATCAGTAAATGTTTCGATCATTTCTAAAATTTCTTCTACAGATAAATTAAGTAATGCCCAATCTGATAAGTCTTTTACTTTTTCCGGATACGTTTCTTTGACCGCTAAAGGAATCGATTTGATGCAACGTGCATACCAGAGTCCTTCTAAATTCGCAATCGAGCCATCTGCTGTCAAATGTCCCCAGCCATTCGGCATACTGAAGAGTTTAGCAAAATCTTCACCGATCTCTGCTTCCATTTGTGACGTTGCCATTGATGATTCCAATGCCACATTATTAGGATTCCAAAGCATCGCAAAGTTATATGCCAATAAAGCTGGCATCAATGTTTCTGCATTCATTTGTCCCCAATAACGTCCGGCTGAATGCCAAGGGATTGAACCAGCGCGCATCCGTTCACTCACTTCATCTAAAACTTCCATCATATGTTGACGTGTCGCAAGATAAGATGGCTTTGATTTGTCTGCCTCACTGATTGCAGGTAGATCACCTGGTAAATAATTTTCACGCCAACCTAAATGTTCATCGACCATCTTGTTCAATAACATTTTATAAACTTGTCCATTTTCTGCTTTGTCGCCAATAAAGACGGCTTTGATATCCATATCATCCATTGTGTATTTCTCCTCTCTTGGTACCTGATCATAGGAAATAATCGGCCGGCTGTTGTTTCTTGATCAGTTTACGTGTTTGACTATACGCCCCAATTTTAAAAAATTTTTTTTAATAACATCTCTTAACGCCCCTTTCTTTGAAGATAAAAAAAATAAAGTCTGATTATTCTGTATTTTCACCTCGAAAAAACGAACGATTCAGCTAAACTTTTTAGCAAGAAATGACTTGTTTTATTGATTATAACGTTTAGCTCACGAACAAAAATAAGAAAACAAAATCATTTATTCGTCTGAAAGAAAACCGCTATCTCTTTTTCAATTCGATTTTTTCTGTTGATCAAAGCCTCATTTTTTTAGATAAAGCAGATACAATAACAACAGTAATTAAATATAGGCTTGCTTTTGCTAAGACCCATCAAATGATAGATGCACATCTACGAAAAACATGGCATAATAGCTAAGTGCTTGTGCATGAATATACAAATAGGGAGGATTCCCCATGATTGAACATTATCTCGAGAAAAATCTCTTACGCCAACTATTTCTCTGTGGACAGTTTTATGTAAATAAAGAAGTCCATCTTCCAACAACAGCTACTTTGTTACATGTTTGCCAAACAACTTTGTTGAATGATATCAAATCATTAAGTAGAGAACTGAGCGACCAAATCATTTACCACTCAAAAGAAAAAGAAACCTATTCTTTATACTTCGAACCAACGACTCCTCGTTTCCAGTTGATGCAACGCATCTCTCGACCGTCTTTATTTTTAAAAACCTGCCTTCTTTACTTAGAAGATGAACCTGATTATATCCAACTGACTGAGCTTGAGTTTGTTTCCGTCAGCAAAGCCTATGCGTTGAAGAAACAAGTATTAGACTACTTTCAAGCATGTGATATCTCCATCGAATATCACTCTCCTCGCTTCACTGATATCGAAAGACGGTTGATTTTACTAAATGTGAGTTATCGAACAGGCACGTTGCCTGAGTTCTCTATTCCTGCCTCTTTTGATGTCCAAGCGCAGGAATTTATCCAAGCGGTCACTAAAAAAAGTGGACGTATCTATGATCGCGATACTCAAGAAATCTTACAAACAGGCTTTTTGATCAGCCTATTCTATCAAAAAAATTCTCCACTATCTGTCGATCAATCCTTCATTGATGAAATCAAAAAAAGACCAATTTATGATTTTGTTCTTGTTGCTTGGGAAGAAAGTCCTTTTAGAGAATTTTTTCAGCCAAATGAATTTTATTTTATTCTGATCCTCTTCAATCTCTGTGATTATGGATTTGCTACTTATGAAGCAATCGAGCAGGATTTTGCGCAACTCCATCAAGTCTTTATTGAAAATAATCCAGAGACCAAACAATTGATCCAACAGTTCGAGCAACACTTTGGCCATTCTTTTCTTGGTAATAAAGCATTTGAGCGTGCGTTGATCCGCATTCTGCGTTCTGCGTGGAAAAACTACCAATTGTTCTTACCCGAAAAATTTCACTTATTGACCGACGAACAACGACAGTTATTCGAAGAAGTAAAACAGATTGTTAGCGATTGGACGAACACATTGCCTTATCAATTAAAGATCAACCCAAATTGTCTGCGCTCATTTGTGATTGAATTAACTGGTATTTTACGCTTAGATAAACAAAAATTATCTGTACGTATCGTGACGCATTCGGATATCAAATATCTGATCTATCGCGAAGCATTGGAAGGCGTGACGACGTGTGATATTTCTGTTGAACCCATGATCTACAACCGATTAAACGAAGAAGCGATCGACTTTGCGACTGCACCGTCTCATCGCTTGTTGTGTGAACGAACCCTCTATACACCAGTTGCTTTGTCAATGGATCATATCATTCCGATCTCCGTCGAAACAGTGGAACAAGCGATTATCCTGCTCGTCAAAAATAGGTCGTGAGAAAAAAGAACGAACCAACAACCCAAATAAGCCGGAATCCACAAAATTGTTCCAGATCTTGTGGATTTCGGCTTATTTATCTATGCTTATTTTTTGAATCTGTGTACTTCTCTCACAATCACACTACCCGCCGATTTTTATCATATCGCCAATCGCTAACTTGGGATAAATCGACGGTTCTACAGAAATTGCTCCTGGTAGAATTTCGTTCTCGCCTTCTTGGAAATAGATCGACACATGCCCGAGTTCGTCAAAGTTTTGATTGGCAGCATTGCCTACCTTGGTGATCTTGTAACTTGTATCGCCAAACTGGATTGCTGTACCTGGGCTAAGAACATTCTTTTTTGTATCCATCGTTTCATGGATCACACAAATCGATTTTAATTCTTCTGTGGCTGAGGGACCAAATAAAATCAAAAGCATTTCTTCTTCAAAAGCTTCTACTAATTCGCCAATTTCTTTTACTTTACTTTTTAACAATAAAATCCCTCCTAGATAATAAATGATTAGTTACTCTTCTCATTACAAATGGATCGGCAATCCTAAAGCCAATTCTGCCGCATCCATGATCGTTTCAGAAAGCGTTGGATGACCATGGATCGTCAAAGCAATATCTTCCACCGTCAAATTCGCTTCAATCGCTAAAGTGATTTCTGCGATCAAGTCACTTGCCCCTTGACCAACGATTTGTCCACCGACAATCGTATCCGTTTCTTGCTCAACGATTAATCGAACAAATCCTTCGGGTGCATTCAGAGACAATGCTCGCCCGTTTGCTTGTAAAGGAAATGTTGCTGCTTTAACAGATAAGCCTTGGCTTTTTGCTTCTGCAAGTGTCTGACCAGCCACTGCAATTTCAGGATCAGTGAAGCAGATTGCTGGAATCGCTAGATAATCTTTTTCTACCTTTTTCCCACTAATGACTTCTGCCGCCACTTTTGCATCGTAACTTGCCTTATGTGCGAGAGCTGGTCCAGCAATCACATCGCCGATCGCATAAATGTGCGCTTGACTTGTCTGGTACTGTTGGTTCACTTTCACCAACCCATTTGATTCGACGGATACACCAGCCTCTGCTAAGCCGATATCTGCGGTATTCGCCTTTCTTCCAACCGTAACTAACACATAATCAGCCGAAAGCGTTTGTTCAGCATTTTTTGTGCTAAAAGTGACATCAATACTTGTCGCAGTTTCGCTTACTTCCTTTGCGAGCGCCTCCGTAAACACCTTGATGCCTTTTTTCTTAAAGGATTCCTCGACTACTTGGACTAAATCTTTTTCGTAGGTTGGCAGTAGTTGATCGGTTCCTTCCAGAATGGTAACTTCTGCACCTAGATCCGCATAGGCACTGCCTAGTTCAGTCCCAATGACGCCTCCGCCAATAATCACTAGTTTTTTAGGAACCGCTTCCAACGAGAGTGCCGCTGTCGAATCAAGTATCCGCCCCCCATACTTGAAGCCAGGAATTTCAATTGGTCGACTACCTGTGGCAATGATCGCATGATCAAAGTCAATCGCTGTTTGTCCGTTTTTCCCATCAACCAATGCCCGGTGAGGCGAAGTGAATCTCGCATAGCCTTCGATGATACGGATTTTATTCTTCATCAAGAGCCCTCGGATACCGGTCGTTAATGGACGAACCACTTTGTTCTCTTTCCATTGTTGCACAGCACGAAAGTCTACTTCCGTTTCTTTATTGATGATGCCAAAATACTGACTATTTTTTGATTCTTGATAGGTATGCCCCGCATGGATCAGTGCTTTCGAAGGAATACAACCGACATTTAGGCAGACACCACCGATATGCTTACTTTCTACAATTGTCACTTGTTGACCTAATTGGGCTGCTCTGATCGCTGCTACATAGCCACCAGGACCAGATCCTATGACTAAAGTCTCTGTTTTTTCTTCCATTTGTCCCTCCAATCCCTACAATAAAAACCCAAGAGGATTTTCTAATAAGGTAACGATTTGGGTAAGAAATGCGGAGGCTGGTGCGCCATCGACTACACGATGATCAAATGACAAGCTCAATTCTACGAATGAGCGATTGGTCACTTCATTCAATGTTGGATCAAATACGACCTTATCATAGATGCCGCCTATTCCTAAAATAGCGACTTCAGGCTTGTTGATGATCGGATTGAATTGCTTGACTCTTGACCGTCCTAAAGAGCTGATCGTAAACGTACCGCCAGTCATTTCTTTAGTCGTCAAAGTGCCTTCTCGCGCCTTCTTCGTTTTTTCTTTGATTGATGTCGTCAAGTCTGCTAAGCCAAGTTGTTCTGCTGATTGGATGACTGGAACGACTAAACCATCTTCCAAAGCAACTGCGATTCCTAGATGAATGTTTGGAAAGACCGCGATTCCTTCTTCTAATGCGTGGGCGTTAAATATCGGGAAGTCGCGCAAAGCAATCATTGCCGCTTTGGCAAAAATCTCTAAATAAGAAATGCGTTCGTTGGTTTTCTGTTCGATCATCGGTAATAGCTGCTGACGTAATTCAGTCACTTTCGTCAAATCAACTTCAGCTGTCATCGTCACATGTGGAATAGCTGTTTTGCTTGCGACCATTTTATCGGCAATTGCTTTACGTAATGGTTTCCAAGGGATAAGATTACTTTCAGCAACTGGCTGTTCTTGAACAACTTGCTCTTGTTTAGGGGTGAAATTTTTAACATCACTAAGATGGATTCGCCCTCTAGGCCCTGTTCCTGTCACTTCTGCTAACGAAATGTCTCGTTCTCTTGCAAGACGTCTTGCCGATGGTGTCGCCCGGATGATCGTTGTTTCGACCTCTTTTGGTGAATCCTCTGCAATCTCTGTCGATTTTGCTTCTTCAGTAGGAGTCTCCACGGTTGTTTCTGCTTGGAAGTCAGGCATCTGTGCTGGAACTTCTTCGTTTTGTTCACCAATATAAGCGATAATCGAATTGACTGGCGCACTTTCTCCATCGTTCAAATATTTCTTTAATAAATAGCCTTCTTCATACGCTTCTACCTCGATTGCTATTTTATCTGTCATCACTTCAAAGATTGGATCACCAATCGCAATGGCATCCCCTTCATTTTTCAGCCACATTGTAATCGTACCTTCGGCCATCGTTGAACTCAGTTTGGGCATCAAAACTTCATGAGCCATAATCTACCTCCTATTTTTTCGCCATCATCTTTTCACAAGCTTCCACAATATCTTCTACTTGCGGGACAGCTTTTTTCTCTAACTCAGGATGGTATGGCATCGGGATCTCCGCCCCTGCTAAGCGAACGATCGGTGCATCTAAGAAATCAAACGATTCACTTTCTGCAATCACACTTGCCAATTCTGCACTAAAGCCACTTCGTTTCACTGATTCTGTCACAACGACCGCACGTCCCGTCTTCATCACAGAACGAGTGATCGTTTTTTTATCTAACGGTACTAATGTGCGCGGATCAACTACTTCAATGCTGATTTTTTTCTCTTTCAAAATTTTCGCGGCTTCGATTGCTTTATGGACCATGATCCCGGTTGCTACTACAGTAATATCTGTCCCAACTTCTTTGATGTCTGCTACGCCGATCGGGATCGTGTATTTTTCTGCTGGCACGTCTGATGTGGTACGATAACATAATTTATGTTCATAAAACATGACTGGATTATCGTCTTCAATGGCTGCATGTAATAAACCTTTAGCATCATACGCCGTTGCTGGTTGGATCACTTTCAATCCTGGAATATGCGCCGTCAAGTTTTCTAAGCTTTGTGAGTGTTGCGCAGCCGCGCCTGTCCCTGAGCCACCAGGTGTACGCATTACTAACGGAATTCTTGCCTTCCCTCCATACATATAGCGGATTTTTGCCGCTTGGTTCACGATTTGATCCAGTGCGATCAGAATAAAATCAGAAAATTGGATCTCAAAGATTGGGCGCATGCCAGTCATGGCTGAGCCAACAGCCGCCCCTGCGATCGCTGATTCTGAGATAGGCGTAGAACGTATGCGTTCTTCTCCAAATTCTTCAACCATCCCACGGGTTACGCCGAAAGCGCCTCCATAAACTCCGATATCTTCACCTAACATAAATACATCTTCGTTTTCTCTCATTGCCTCAGAAAGTGCCTCTTTCACAGCTTCTGCATAAGTAATTTCTCTCATGACTTCCTCCTACTCTGCATACACATCTTCATACATTGTTTCTACTGCAACCATCGGACTTGTTTCGCCAAATTTCACCGCATCAACAATCGACTGTTTTGCCTGTTTTCTGATTTCCTCAGCTTCTTCTTCAGTAAAGATACCCGCAGCAACCAAGGTGTTTTTGGTCCGCTCGATTGGATCTCTTTCTGTTCGCCACTGCTCTTCTTCTTGTTTCGTGCGGTACTTTTTAGCATCAGATTTCGAATGACCTTTCCAACGATACGTCAACGCTTCGATCAACGTAGGTCCTTCGCCACGGCGTGCTTTTTCTACCGCTTGATAGGTAGTTTCAATCACTTCAAGTAAGTTATTCCCATCAATCGTTACACCTTCTATCCCATACGCTTTAGCACGTTCAGACAAGTTTTGGACTCTTGTCATTTTTTCAATCGGGCCACTCATCCCATATTTATTGTTTTCAATGAAGAAAACGACAGGTAAATCCCAGATTGCCGCCAAATTCAACGCTTCATGGAAACTCCCTTCATTTGTCGAACCGTCGCCTCCATAAGACAAGGCAACTTGATTTGTTTCCTTCATTTTCGAGGTTAATGCAGCGCCTACAGCAATCGGATAGCCACCGCCAACAATACCATTTGCACCTAAGTTCCCGGTATCCAAATCGGCGATATGCATCGAGCCACCTTTACCGTTATTCGTTCCCGTCGTGCGGCCGAATAGCTCTGCCATCATTTCGTTCACATTAGTCCCTTTAGCAATCGTGTGACCATGCCCACGGTGCGTAGAGGTGATCCAATCCGTTTTTCTTAACACTGCCCCACTACCAGCCGCTGTCGCTTCTTGTCCTACCGCTAAATGGGTAGTACCATGAATCAGGCCACGTGCAAAAAGTTCATCTACCTTTTCATCAAAAAAACGGATCTCCCACATTTTATAAAAAATATCCTTCAAATCTTCATCTGTAAGATTTGCACTATTTTCAATAGACATCGATTTATTTTTTTCCATTTATGCTCTCCTTCTATTATGCCTATAGGGGTCAGATATATTCATTTAAAAGAAATTTTGCAGTATCTTCATCGATGATCAACACATCGATCAAACGATTCGTTAAAGCTGCTTTGATTCCTTTGATTTTATCTTTTCCTCCAGCAGCAGCAATCTTCAACGGAATCTTCTTTAAATCAGCTATTTCTAGCGACAAAACACGCTTATTCCATTCACAGTCTACGACAGAGCCTTCTTCATCGATGAAGTTATAACAAATATCGCCAATGATCTCACCATTTGTAAAGTCAACCTTCATCCCATCTTCTTTGGCTAAATACGCTTTCGTCATTGTGGAATAGACAGGTGTGCCCCCAATCCCAACTAAGGAAATATCGGCATGTTTAGCTTCTTCTAACACATTCTTGATAAAAGATTGACTTAAAAAGACCTGTTTTGCTTCCGCTGAATCCACAGTGATCGGCGCATGGAGTTCAAGTGCGATCCCCCCACATTTATTGGCAAGCAATTCGCAAATCACATTGGATTGCAAACTGACATGCTCCCGACCCAATCCTCCTACCATAGGGATAAACCGTACATTAGGCAGATGATTTTTCACTGAAAAAATCACTGCGGCTTCGTGGAGCGTCGTGCCTGCTGAAATTGCAATCGTTGTATCCGCCTTGATGATCCTAGAAAGATATCTCGCAGTCGCAATTCCTAATCGTTTGTTTAGTGATTCTTCTCCAATCGAATGGACACAAATGACCTCTTTCAATTGATATTTCTTTTGGACCTTTTGTTCTAGACGTTGGAATGGGTGAATCAAATCATCGTGAATAATGATCTCTACTAAACCTAGACTACGTGCTTTTGCTAGATACTTGGATACAAGAGAGCGGCTGATACTGAATTTTTTAGCGATTTCTTCTTGCTTGGCTCCTTCGTTATAATACATGGATGCGAGTTCCACTAATAATCGCTTGTCATCTGAATACCCCATTTGAATCCCTCCAATAGTATGAATGCTTGATTACTATTGATTTTAACACACTTCAAATTGCTGACTATCTCCAAAATCAACGATTAGAACATGCTATCTTGTAGCTTTCTAAGTTTCCAAACTGTCGTTGATTGGTCTAATTCAACATCCTCTTCTGTGATAAATGTGCCTTCCTTGATTGTGCGTTTTGCTACGACTTCTCCTGAAATCAAACCGATTGGGATATGTCCTTCGCTGACCATGTCGACATGCGTCTCTAACACGCCGCGAACACTATAACCACCAATACCATCTAAGCGCTCGCCTTCTTTGATCGTCTTTTTCGCAACTGCCACAGTTTCTGAAATCGGTGCGCCAAGAGGAACGATTGCATGGTCATTTCGTAAGACCGCTTTGGCAATCGTGATAGGTGTTTCTAAACTTGCTAAATGGAACGGACGGTATAATAGATGATGATCGCCCTCTTTTTGCATCAGATAATTCAACTCATGCTTCACTCCGTCATTTTGACCTTTTACAATGACAAAGACACCAGGAGCCAAACCATCTACATATTCGACTACCCCAAATTTATCAAGGATCCCACCATTTTCTTTAATATCCAGATCTTTAACTACTGAAGTTTGATCGCCAGCGATTCCATGCATTCCCACTTTATCTGGTACAAATCCAATCGCATTTGATAATAAGTTCATTTCTGCCATTGTTTTTGTACCATCTTTAAACGCAGCTAACATATGAGGTGCCATTTTTTTCTTCAATGCTTCTTCGCGGCATGTATCCGGATTTGCAGAAATATTCAGTTTGTTGTTCTTCCCTTTACCTGCAACTAATACTTCCATCCCCATTGATTTGGCAAATTCGAAGAGTTCCGTTGTCGCAGCTGGCTCATCCCCATCTGACCCCGTGTAAACTAAATTCGCTGTCTGATACAGTTTGTGCATCAAAGAACCTACGGTAATATCAATTTCAACATTCAACAGTACTAGATGTTTCTTAGCTACCAAGGTTTCCATAGCGATTTTCGCCCCTACTTCTGGTACACCGGTTGCATCAACAATCACTTCAACATCCTCTGAATAAATAACTTCTTTAAAATCAGTGACTGTTAAAACTTTATGTTGGCGTGTGCTTGAAGCTTGGTAAGCCGCCGCCGCACTTTGTGCAAAATCTAGACGAATATCACTGATGCCTGTTACAGCCATTCCAGGAATCGTAGCGATTTGTGCAATCATACCAAAGCCCATTTGACCTGCACCGATCACTCCGATTTTAATTGGTGCTCCTTGGTTCTCTCTTTCTAATAATTGTTGATAAATAGTCATTCTCAGCTCTCCCTTAACAAAATATACTTGACGTAACATTTGATACAATCCAATAGTAAAATGTTTGCTTACCAATTGTCAACGCTTACATTAAAATAAAGTGTGTACACCCTCATCTTTACCTAATGTTCCTCAAAATTCACAAAGTTCACATTTGTTCCATAATAAAGAATATGTGAATTAATGGTTGACTTTCACAATTTAGCAATTTAGTATTTTAATTATAAAGCGCTTACAAATAACACAGGGAAGGAGATTTATCTGATGCTCCAATATAAATCACTTATTTTCTTGCTCGCTGCTTGTTGGGTGATCCAGATCCTATTATCTTATTTGCAGCATATCAACTACCGTAAAGAGTTAAACGAGATCAAAAAACGCCACACTGGTTTTTTAGGCGTAGGAGTCGCAAAAGCGAAGTTTAATTTAGGAAGAGGCGTGATTCTTTTATTAGTAACGGATCAAAACGGCCTGATCCTATCCTGTAGGGAAATGTCAGGGATCACAATATTCGCTCGATTCAAAGAGAAAAAAGAGTTTATTGGAAAGAAAACAAATGAAACATTTAGCTTACTTTCTAATAAGCAAAGAAAAGCAGCATTTGAACAAGCACTTCAATTGATCCAAATTGAAAAAAATAGACTGGAGGTAGTGTAATGGATTTTTTAGTATCGATTGCAGAAAATTTTATCGGAGTTTTTGATGCTGGTGGCGAGAACTTTATGGGGTTGATCACTGGTATTCTTCCAACCTTAATTGTTTTATTGACATTTGTAAATGCTCTCATCGCTCTAGTTGGTGAAGAGCGTGTATCAGCATTCGCTCAATTCTGTACGAAAAATATTATTTTACGTTATAGCGTCTTCCCCCTTTTAGCTGTCTTCTTCTTAACAAATCCAATGTGTTATTCTTTTGGACGTTTCTTAAAAGAGAAACAAAAACCCGCTTTCTATGATTCAGCTGTTTCATTGGTTCACCCGATCACTGGACTATTTCCCCACGCAAATGCTGGAGAACTCTTTGTCTGGACGGGAATCGCTTCAGGATTGACAACTTTAGGTCTATCCGTGATGCCTTTAGCTGTTCGCTACTTTTTAGTGGGAATGGTTGTCATTACGATTCGCGGTATCGTTACAGAATTATTGACAAAAATCATGTGGAAAGAAACAGCTGAATAAACTGTCATCGAAAGGGAGGAAAATTTATGTCCAATAAAGTCATTGTAAGTCAAGGTACGAAAGGTTGGGGAGGTCCATTAACTTTACAACCAACAGAAGAAAAAACCGTGGTCGCTTCAGTCACTGGTGGCGGCGTCCATCCAGTTGCTCAAAAAATCGCTGATTTGCTAGGTGTAGAGGCCGTTGACGGTTTTAAAGAAAAAGTCGAACCTGAAAAAATGATTTGTGCGGTTGTCGACTGTGGAGGAACAGCTCGTTGTGGCGTCTATCCAAAGTTGAATGTGATGACCGTTAATTTGCATCCGACCACACCTTCTGGGCCTCTAATGAAATTCATCAACGAAAAGAACTTTGTTTCAGGTGTCACACTAGAAGATATCGTGGTCGCGGGTGAAGAAACCGCTACTCCTGTAGCACCCGCAGCAGAACCTGTGCCAACGAAAAAAGAACAGGTAGCTGAAGCAAAAGCTAAAGTTGCTGAAACCCAAGGCGGCTTTTTAGGTCTGATCAATAGACTCGGTCGATCCGTCGGGAATGTCGTCGGAATTTTCTATCAAGCAGGTCGTGACACGATTGATATCGTCATCAAAAATATCTTGCCTTTTATGGCATTTGTCAGTATGTTAGTAGGAATTATCAACTACACAGGTATCGGTGATATCATTGCAAGTGGTGTCAAACCTTTATCTGGCAGTGTCGTCGGTTTAGTGATTCTTTCGCTGATTTGTTCGATCCCTGTTTTATCACCCGTTCTAGGTCCTGGAGCTGTTATTGCTCAAGTCGTTGGCGTATTGCTCGGTGTGGAGATCGGCAAAGGAACGATCGCCCCTGCGATGGCCTTGCCTGCCCTTTTTGCCATCAACTCTCAAGCAGGCGCAGATTTCACACCAGTTGGTTTGACCCTTGCCGAAGCAGAACCTTATACCGTTGAAATTGGTGTACCTGCGGTTCTTTTCTCTCGATTATTAACTGGTCCTTTAGCAGTGATCCTAGCTTGGTTAGCTAGTTTTGGCTTGTATTAAGCCAAACAGATCGGAAAACCGATGCTGGTTTGAATAATCGTCATTAGATGATTGTCTTAGTAATATGCAATCCCTTAAAAAAAAGCGCTAAGTCCCGAAAATCGTTCATCTGATTTTGGGGATTTAGCGCTTATTTTTGACGCTGAACTCTTCTGTTACAGCTTTATTCTCTTGTCTTTTCTCTTCATTTGACCATTACTCTCAGACATCCGCTGGGCCGATTTCTTTATTCAAGAAATAAGAGATGATCGTACGAATCACCACTAATGCAGCCAACTGAAAAATATCCTGTAATGTTGGTTTGATGATCGACTCAATGATCCCAGCAGAAATCAAGACCTCTAAACTCAACAAGATATAGCCACCTAACATTTTTTTGATCCCATTGTTTTGATGGACTCGTTCATTCTGTTTAAATGACCGGTTCAAGGAATCTTTCAAAAAATCTTTGACTGAAAGAAATCCTCCCCATAATAAAATCACAATAGCGAAAATATCTAAAATCAAGACGAGCCATTCAAGGTATGGATAAAGAAGCGTCATCCAGCTAATTTCCATCATACTTCCCTTCTTTCATGCGATACATGTCCTGCTATTTCTAAATTCAAGAAATAAGAGATGATCGTGCGAATGATGATGATCAATGCCAATTTCAAAATATCTGTCCAAGTTGGTTTGATCACAGATTCAATGATATCGGCAACAACCAACACCTCTAAACTCAATAAAATATAACTAGCAAGCAGTTTTCGAGCCTCTGCATTCCGCCGATTGCGTGTCGCATAATCTTTGATCAATGGACGCTCCATCATCAAATTTTTTAAAACTAAAAAAATACCTACAAGCAAGACTAAAATCGAGAACACATTCAAAATCGCAATCAACCATTCCAACAAATGGACTAACGTTTCATTAAACATCCTGACACCCCACTTTTTCTTCTACTCCTATCCTACTAAGAGTAAGGAGTTTCGTCCAGTTTAAGTAAAAAAAGAAAACACGGATGCTTGTGTTTTCTTTTTTTAGATATAGTGTAGATTGTAGTGGTAGTTCATTTGCTATAGATCTAAAACTTGACACCCGATAGATAACTTCTATTGCTTGATAGATCGTACTGACAAAATGACTTATATTTTCTTCAGATAAAAATAATTCATTTTCCCCTTCATTGATCAACTCATCTACTCACCCCAACCATATGTACTAAAAGTATCTTTCATTTCAGTCTCGGAAACTACTAAGCCTTTTGAAAAATCAGCAAATGCTTTTTCTATTTCTTTACGTTCTCGGTCTCTCACCACTTCCTTTGCTTCGATCATCAAAATTGTGCCCTCTGTCGGATAACTCAAAATGGCATCCTCATGCAACTCAAGTTCCTTAGGCAACATGACACCGACACTGTTTCCTATTTTTCTTACCTTTGGACTCTTCATCTTTTCCCACACCTTTCTGATTCAAATAGATTATAACTTGTCTTCAAAAAAATTTCTTTCCCTCTTTCTTAAGAATCTATTACAAAACACACTGAAAAACAGACACTTCCTGCAAACTGTCAAAAATCCTAGCTACTCACTTACCCTATCATTTGGCATATTTTTTCAAACGCTCTATGCTTTTAAGTAGAAATAGTTCACAAACCAAAAGGAGGTTTTTTTGATGAACAAAAAATGGTTAAAAGTAGGCATTAGCTTAGGATTAGTCGCTTTAGGAGCTGTTTATCTTGGCAAAAAAACAGGCTTACTAGAAGATGATAGTCACCTTTATGATGAATTCGAATCAATCTAGACCCATCGCTTGAATGCAATGAATGAGGAGATATTGGAGGAACGGACAATGCAAAAAAAGAAAGCAATTATGATTGGCGCAGGTATCGCAAATATGGCAGCGGCTGTTTATTTGATCCAAGAAGGAAAATGGCGGGGAGACCAAATCACTTTCTACTCCTTGGATGATCATGGATCAAATGATGGTGCTCCTGTTGATACTGTTACCGATGAATATTGGAACAAAAATCATCCTTTAGAAAATCAAAAAGGATACGTGGCACGTGGTGGACGTATGTTGAACTACCGGACGTATGTCGATTTGATGGACTTACTCAGTCGTATCCCTTCTGCGACAGAACCGGGCATGACTGCGGAAGAAGATACACGTGATTTTGATGCAAAACATCCGTCTTTCGATAAAGCACGGTTATTGGAAGGCGGTAAAGGAATCATTGATGGCGGTAAATTAGGCTTTAACAATAAAGATCGCGTATTACTAACAAAACTGATCGCTATGCCGGATTCAGAAGAAGAAAAATTGGATAACGTGACTATCGCTGAATATTTCAAAGACGATCCTCATTTCTTTGAAACAAATTTCTGGTTTATGTGGGAAACCACTTTTGCGTTTCGGACACGTAGCTCCGCACAAGAATTACGTCGCTATATGCACCAAATGATTTATGAATTTACTCAAATCGAGCATTTAGTCGGTGTTAATCGAACACGCTACAATCAATACGAAAGTATCATGTTACCATTGATCAACTATTTGAAAGAACAAGGCTGTAAAATCATTTTGAATCGTCGCGTGGTTGATTGGGAATTCAAAGAAACAGCGATGCAAGATGAAATCACAGTCACAGGTTTGAAAATGATCAATACAAAAACACAAGAAGAAGAACATGTCGTAGTCGACGGAGATACGGGTGTATTATTTACGAATGGGTCAATTACGGATTCTGCCACACTTGGCGACTATGAAACACCAGCAGCGGAAAATATGGATTATGGTGCTGCTTCAAGTTTATGGAAAAAAGCCAGTGAAAAATTTTATAATCTTGGTAATCCAGATAAATTTTTCGCCGACCGAGACGCAAGTGAATGGGTCAGCTTTACGTTGACAACGAAAAATCATGTATTGCTAAACGAGATCACTCGTATCACCACCCAAGAACCAGGTAATGCATTGAATTCATTTATTTCAACGACACCGATCACACCGCTTGGTCATAAAGATGTCAATATGTCGATCGTCGTTCATCACCAACCACATTTCACTTCACAAAAACCGAATGAAACAGTTATTTGGGGTTACTTCTTATACCCAAGACGTCGTGGTGAATTTGTCGACAAAGAATATATTAAAATGAACGGGAAAGAAATGCTGGAAGAATTGCTTGGCCAGCTATCAAAAGTTGATCCTGGTCCAATAAATATTCGTGAAAAAGAAACTGAGATCTATGATAGTGTCATCAATAACATCCCAGTCTACATGCCGTACGCTTCTGCTTTGTTCAACAATCGTGCGAAAAGTGATCGACCAAAAGTCATTCCTAAACATTCAACAAACCTTGCCTTTACGGGTGAGTTCGTTGAACAGCCGTATCAAATGATCTTTACTGAACAAAGTGCTGTCCGCTCGGGCGAAATTGCCGCATTCCACTTTGCAGGTATTCCTATGTCACGTTTGGTGAAAACACCCCGCTATGACAAAGATATCCCTACATTATTGCGTGCAGCGAAAAAAATGTTTGATTGAGGGTATGGTATAGTCCGTCAAAAATAGCTATTTCAAGCCGCTTCAGTCTAAAAAGTCTGCCACCTGTTTAACTAGGTGGCGGACTTTTGGTGTTTCATCTTTTTTTCTATTGATATCTCATTGCTTCGCTTTCTTTTTTTCTCTTTTCGTAATGATCCAAGCGAAGCCACCAACTAAGATCTCACTTCCGCCGATGAATAATAAAACAAATGCAAAATTAGTAAGATACGTTCTCATCAAGTCTTGAAGTGAATCCATCTGTTCTTCGATCTGCAAAATTTGCGCATAGTATAAAGTGGCGGCAAACGCTAAACTTATCACCCCTGCCCCAACCAAACTAAACGAAAATTTCTTGATTCGTGAGCGGATAGAACCAGGATTCAAATAAATGAAACCTACGAAAATCAAAACACTCACACTAGCAATGACCCAAGCATAGGTATGGACCTGTTCCCTCAACTCATTGATCCCTTGAATGAAAAGATACAGATAGCTTGGTTGCACACTTCGTTCAAAAATGCCGATAATCATATGTAAAGCTAATTCTTCACCTGCGACCCCTTCTTCAATATCGATGTCATGTTCTGTTTTATATGTATGGATCATCTCTTTGATGTGTTCTTCCAATTCGGTCACTTGGATCAACTCTGGCTGTCCGTCCCGATAGGTTTCTTTCACAAAATGTTCGATATTCTTTTTGACCAAGTCTTCGGACACACTGTCCGCAAGCACCTCTGGGGCAACTCGAGCTTCTTGGTGGTAGCTCTGGACACGCCCATTGATCTCTCTCGTTACTTTTTCTATGTAGTTTGCTTGTTTCATTTGTTCATTCATGAATTCTTCGTTGGCTAAAGCCGTGTAAAAACTACCTCCGATAGATAAAAAAAACAACAGAACTGTACATATGAATCCTATAATTATCTTGATGATTCGATTATTTCTCATTTCTCTCCTTTCCTATTCCAACAAAAAGTGTTGTTTTACGATTGATTTTACTAAAAATCAACTACTATAATTATAACTTTCACTGGATAAATCTACAACTTTCTTTTTTTAATAACAGTTATTTTACTCTTTTTTCCAAAAGCTAAAAGCGCGTATCATTGTGAAAAATAGTGAGATTCCCTTAGAATGAATTTATAAATAACTATTGTTAGCTTTATGAACGAAAACAGGAGAGGAGCACTACGATGAAAGCAGTTACTTGGCAAGGAAAGCAAAAAATGGAAATTAGAAATGTCGATGATCCAAAAATTTTAGCACCCACGGATGCAATCATCCGTATCACTGCAACAGCGATTTGTGGATCTGATCTCCATCTTTATCACCATGGGGAATCCGTAATGGAAAAAGGTTATGTCGTTGGGCATGAGCCTATGGGGATCGTTGAAGAAGTTGGTTCTGAAGTGAAGAAGTTGAAAAAAGGACAACGTGTCGTTATTCCTTTTAATATTAGTTGTGGTCATTGTCATTTTTGTGCAAACCACATGGAAAGTCAGTGTGACAATTCCAATCAAGAAGAATTGTACGGTGGCTTATTCGGTTTCGGTAAATTGAATGGGAATCACTGGGGCGGGCAAGCAGAGTATCTGCGCGTACCTTTCGCCGATTCTACGTCATTTGTCGTTCCAGATAATGATTTGCCTGATGAAAAAGTCTTATTTTTATCTGATATTTTACCAACTGCCTATTGGAGTGTCGCAAATGCTGGCGTGAAAAAAGATGCCACTGTTGTCGTTTTGGGTTCAGGTCCAGTCGGTTTATTTGCACAAAAATTTGCTGTTATGGCAGGAGCAAAGCGTGTCATTGCTGTTGATCCGGTGGAACACCGATTAGACAAAGCAGTTCGTTACAACCAAATCGAAACATATCTATTAGATGATATAAACCAAGCTGGAGATGACTTATACGAATTAGCTCGTGGTGGCGCAGATGTCATCATTGACTGTGTCGGAATGGATGGTCTAGAACCCACAAAAGAAAAAGCTAAAAATCTAGTCAGTCTACAAAGTGGTACGATCTCACCGATCCAAATGGCAGCGAAAGCGGTGAAAAAATTTGGTACGGTTCAAATCACAGGTGTATATATGACACCTGCTTCGTCGTATCCGCTTCAAGAATTCTTTATGCGAAATATCGATGTAAAACATGGACAAGCACCGGTCGTTCATTTGATGCCGAAAATTTATAACATGATCGCAGAAGGATTATTTGATCCAACGCAAATCATTACTCATTCTATGCCATTAGAAGAAGCGGCTCGAGCATACGAGATTTTTGATAAAAAAGAAGATAAAAACATCAAAGTTGTCTTGAAACCTTAGAACAAAAATTAGTTAGGTGATTTACATGCCAAAAATCAAACGAAATACCCATGATGTCGAGATTGGCAAAGAAGAAGATATTGAGATTCGTGGGCGGCGTTTTCGTCTGTATTTCCAAAACCGCTATACATTGATTTCCTTAGCGGTTGATTTACTCACAGGAATCTTTTATGTCTTAGGAAGTATTGCTTTGATCACAAAAATCCCTGATTATTACAGCAATTACTTATATTTGGCAGGCGCCATCTTCTTGACCACTCGCCCCATCTTGCGTATCGTACGGAATATCTTTATTTACGATGAAAAGAAACAACGGAGAGAACAAGCAAAGAGGTTGTGACAGAAGTGCTCAACTCCGAGAAATAAGCGTGACCCCCAAAAAATTGTTCTTCAAATTTTTGGGGGTTCACGCTTATTTCTGTAGGAGCTACTTCTGGAACACCGTTTATACGGTTATAGGAAGTACAAAGGCACTACTATTTCAGGCTCGTTTCTCTTTTTATCCAATGGTGTCACTTTGATATAAACGAGTGGATGTTCCGCCTTCTTCCTTGACCGTGGTCAAAAACGACCAATCGTATCGTTCATAAAAGGACGTATGATCTGTGATCAAATACAGTTTTTTGAATCCTAATCGATACATTTCTTTTCTGCTTTGTTCTAGTATCCACTTTGCTAACCGTTGTTTTCGTTTTTCTGGCTCAACGTACAAGGCACAAAGATTAGGAGCCAAATCAGGACGATCATGGAAATCATTTTCGATGACACCGGCGCCCCCAACAATTGCTTCATTTTCATCCAGAACCACGTACCATTGTGGAATGCTGTCCTTTTTAACGATACCCGTATGAATGCTTTCTTCATAAACAGCAACAGGAATCCCCCACTTTGAAGAAAACCAGCGGGCAGTTTCTTTTAATAGTTCTGGATGTTCACTTAATCTGATCCATTTATACGTATTCAACTTTTTCACCCTCCATTCGTTATCCATGCGTTCGACAAATAAATGATTCATCATTTTTTATTGATTGTGAATTTTTGCTTCTTTTTCTGAGCTAAGCTAAAATAGGGGTCAAAGGAGTGAGCGAGATGATTGCACACAAAAGAGATGAGCTCCATGTAGTTTAAGCCAATAAAAAATTACATGGAGGAATCAATCATGACTAATATTTACGACGATCAACAATTTTTTGACCAATACAAAGAAATGCCTCGCAGCAAAAAAGGATTACAAGGTGCTGGCGAATGGCCAACGCTTGCTAGTATCTTTCCAGATCTTCATGACCAAACAGTCCTTGATCTTGGATGTGGCTACGGCTGGCACTGTCGTTACGCCGCTTCACAGGGAGCAAAAAAAATCATCGGTGTCGATTTATCTGAGAAAATGCTAGAAGAAGCACGCGCTCGAACCAACGATCCCAAGATCAGTTATCGACAAGACAATATTTCAACGATTCAATTTGAGAAAGACTCGTTTGATTTCGTATTCAGCTCTTTGGCTATCCATTATGTGGCGAATTGGGCGCAACTCGTCAAACATGTCCATCATTTTCTAAAACCGCATGGACAATTTCTTTTTTCCGTTGAACATCCTGTTTTTACAGCAGACGGTCGACAAGATTGGATTTATGGCGAAGAGGACCAGATCATGCACTTTCCGGTTGATCATTATTTTGACGAAGGCGAGCGCCACACGAATTTCTTAGGCTCTCCTGTAAAAAAATACCATCGAACGATCACCAGTTATCTTGAGACTTTATTGTCCAATGGCTTTCAGATCAACCATGTATTGGAACCTATGCCACCTACTCACATGCTAGATTTACCTGGGATGAAAGAGGAATTACGTCGTCCGATGATGCTGATCATTTCTGTGACAAAAATGTAGAGTCACATCATCGATATCAACTAGTCTAGCTATACCCAAATCTTATTAAGCGTCTGGAAATAGGTTTTCCCTATTTCCAGACCTTTTTTATCAACTAAAATATGATTTCTGCCGATTCAAGGATTCAATCCTCTTCTATCACTGAGTGTTTGATTTCTTCTTGTTGTTTTTTAGAGAATTTCGCTAGCACTAATTCATAAGAAATCAAAATCATTTTTTCGATTTCTTCATCTGATAGCTCATCTTTAGCTAACATGATCGAATTCCAATGTTTCTTATTCGCATAGTAACCAGGAATAATGATCTCAGGATATAGCGTCCGCAATTCTTCATTTTTTTCAGGAAAATGTTTTAGCGTGATCAGTGCTTTTTCATTTGCTTCTGGGCTCATCATCCCAAACTGCTTGCCTAATAAATCAAAATAAAGCGTCTCCCAGTCTTCACGAAAATACACTTTTGCAGCCGGTAAAGAACGACCATATTCTTGGAATCGCTCGATCCTTTTTTGGATATCTAAAGTATTCATACACTAGCCTCCTAACGAAATAAAATGCTTACAAAAACTATACGTTGCTTTCCCAAAAATAGCAACGATAACAGTAGTAATGCAAAAAACGGAGAGCACGCATTGGCTCTCCGCATTTTTATTAAGCTTTTAATGTTTCTTTTTTCATCTCTTGGATCGTTGCTACTTTAACAAACGGTAGGTAGATCAAAATTGAGATCAATAAGTTGACCGCAGATAATACTGCGCCAGATAAACTGTTTGTTGCTAAGAATCCGCCGATCACTGGTGGTGTTACCCATGGTGGCATCACTGTAGCTGCTGGCACAAGTCCTGTTGATGTCGCAAAGTACGCAACAGTTACTAAAACCATTGGTGTTAAAATGAATGGAATGAACATCACTGGATTCAACACGATTGGTAAACCAAACATCGTTGGCTCATTGATGTTGAAAATACCCGGTGCAATCGATAAGTTTGTTACGACCATATAAGGTTTATTTCTACGTCCTACTAAGTAGATCGCAATCAATAATCCTAGTGTCGCACCTGTACCACCTAAGTTGACAAAGCTGTCAAAGAAAGGTTTGTTGACGATAAATGGTGCGTTTTGTCCATTAGCAATCGCTTCTACGTTTGCTTGGATCGCTGGTGCATTGATTGTTTGCATCAATGGATCGACCATGTTTGCTCCGTGAAGTCCGAAGAACCAAAGGAACGGTGTAATAAATGCAAGTAATAATGCAGATGGATAAGAGTTAGCAAGACCCATAAATGGTTCTTGAACTACTGTGTAGAATGCACCGACAATATCAGCAACACCAAATGCAGCGAAAATCGCAGCGACTAGTGCAAATACTGAGATCGTGATCATTGCTGGTAGCAATGACGCAAATGCTTTCGCAACTGCTGGTGGCACTCCGTCTGGCATTTTGATGATCAATTTTTCATTTCCGCTTAAACGTACAAAAATCTCTGTTGAAATAATACCCACAATAATTGCAATAAATAATCCGTTTGAACTCATACCTAGAGCGCCGCCTAGTGCGAAAAATGAACCTAAAGAAATCACTCCGGCAGATACGCCGTCTTTACGGTAACCATTTGCTAAATGATATGCTAATAAGAAAGCAATCAATACAGAAAGAATCGCGAACGTTCCGTTCCATGCAGCTGCACCGAATCCTTTCCATGCTTCGCCGCCAAAAATCGAATTCATCAATTCTTGGAAACCAGGAATTGGCAAGTTATTGATCATAACAGCTAAAGCGCCTAAAATCATCAATGGCATGCTGACCATAAACGCGTCACGAATCGCCACTAAATGACGTTGCGCACCGATCTTCGATGCGACTGGTATAAAATGTTTTTCCATAAATGCTACAAAGCTATCCATATCTTTCTCCTCTTTTCTTTTTTAAAATCTACGCCTCAATTCGACGATATAGATCGATGATTTCTTTCGCTAAATCAGTAAAAGCGATTGAAGTCATCAAGTGATCCTGACTGTGGACAGTCAATAATGTCACTTCCATATGTTCGCCTTGCGCTTCTTGTGTTAATAAGCCAGTTTGTGAATGATGCGCTTGAACAAGTGACTCTTCTGCATCTTTGATTTTTGCATCTGCTAATTCAAAGTCGCCTTTTTTCGCAGCAGCAATCGCTTCCATTGCATCGCTTTTTGCGTTCCCGCCAAACATGATCAATCCCATGATGGCTTCTAGATTTTTTTGATCTTCCATTTTCTTCCCTCTTTTTCTATTATTTATTAATCAACGTTTCTGCTTGTTCTAAGACTTTGGCACCATTCATCATTCCGTAGTCTTGCATGTTGATGACATCTAATGGAATTCCTTTTGGTGCTAATTTTTCAGCAAATTGACTTTGCATGAAACGTACTTGTGGGCCTAATAATAAAACGTCTACATTTTTTGATTCTAATTGGCTATCTGCTTCTGATGCTGAGACTGCAAAGATGTCTGCTTCTACGCCTTTTTCTTCTGCTGCTTTTTGCATTTTTGTCACTAATAAACTTGTACTCATTCCTGCAGAGCAGACAAGCATGATTGTTCTTTTTTCCATTTTCGAACACTTCCTTTTCTTATTCTTACACTTTTATATAAGCAATTACCGTGCCAACTTTTAAATTACTCAATTCCTTGATAAATAAAGGGTTTTCAAAGAGAACGGTTTCAACACACACTGATTTTTCTTCTGCACACTAATTTTAGTGTGCGTTTATTTGAATCATAGAAATAGATTTCACTTATCACCTTACCTGCCTTATCTTCCTGTTTGCCCACGCTTTTATCCTTCTTTCCTTTCTATTCGTACAAATTCTCCTTCTAACAACCGTTTTCCAGCTGTTTTTCCTAAATCTAGCGGGATTAAATTGTTTCAGAACCTTAGATTTTTTATTTTTAAAACATCTACTCTAGACTCTCTAAGTGGCGACTTTTTTGTTGATCTCACTTCGTTTGTCAAACATAACGTTTGTAACTATTGAAATACCTACCTCATTATTAATTTTTGATTAATTTTCAAGGAAAATAAGATTGCTAATAGATAAGGTAAATATAATATAATTAACAGGTCATCTGTGATAAACATCGTCTATACTCGATTTTTGAATAACTTTATCATGAAAAGAAAATAACTGTTACGTAAATACAGGGATGAAAGGCAGGCTATAATCAGTGACTAACAATGGTTATCAAGATTTTACTCTCGGTGAGCTACTGAACGACATACGGAAAGAGAAAAAAATATCGACAAAAACAATCTTTTCTTCAGGAATCACACGTCCCGCTTACTATCGTTTTGTTCGAGGGGAAGGTGAAATCAACTTGATCAATTTTCTTAAACTATTGCATATTCTTGGCATTGAGTTGAGTGAATTAGAAGCGGTGATCCCTATACTTATGCCTGAAACACGCCTCTTGGAGAATGAACTGACCGATGCAATCTCTGCAATGGATGCTACAGCCTTAAAAAAAATAAAAAAGAAGGCGTTATTAAGATTTAAAGAAACAAATGAACTGAAGTATCGATATATTTTTTTACGTGCTGAAATTATGTATAACAAGTGGACAGGCAATAGCCAACAGCTCCTTCTAGTCATTAGGCAAATCAAAGATTACTTAGACAGTATTGATTTATGGACAAATGGTGAGCTCCTGCTTTTCTCCTCGATCACCGAAACTTTATCGTACGAAGAATATGAATATTTTTTCAAACAGTTTTTACTGCGTCGTAAAAACCACGAAGAACAACTTGATCCAATCGTATTAGATCTACTTTATTTCGGTTATTATGACACAGCCTTGAATTCAAAAAATAAATTGAATGTAGAACGTGCGACTCGATTTGTTTTAAAAAGAAAACCTAACAGGCATAATTATCGCTTTAGAATTTGGCGATTATTCGTTCATGCAGCCAGAATTTCCTTAACTAAAGATTACGATCTCGGCTTAAAAAAATTTGAACAACTGCAAAGAATCATCGTCTATATTTTTAAAGAAGATTTTACAGGAGAATTTGAATTGAATGCACTGCAAGAAATGTGGAAAAAGGTTCAGGTCATCGTTCATCAAGAAAACTTGTCTGAAACAGTCACCACATGAACGACTCCCCCTTTCACTCTATCGATGAATTTCTGTTCTTGAAGTACGTACTTTTTTAAGAATCGATCTAAGCGAAAACAAGCTTAGATCGATTCTTTTTTTCTTGAGAGGTTTTAAATCACCACTTTATATTCATTATAATATATTTATTTACTCATGTAAAATTAATCTTTTTCTAATAATAAGAGTGTCATCTATGAAACTTTTATGAATCATTTGTCTTTATTCAACTACTCTTAAACTATGTATGGAAAAGAAAAAGGAGTGACGTTCAATCGATACACTTATCTATAGATGCGCAAAACCGGTAACAAATATTCAATACTTAATCGTTGAGGAGGGAGAACATGAAGAAAAAATTTTTTTCAGTAAGACAATTATCTAAGCTATTATTTACCACTTTGTTATTATCCGCTGGTTTATCTTCAGGTAGCAATTTATTATTACAGGATAACCAAATCATCCATGCCGAAACCTTGGACAATGCAATAGCAAATGAAACATCCCAGCGTACATTAACGATTTGGAAATATGCAATCACTGATTTCAGCCAACTAGAGCCTCGCGGTGACGGTACCGTCACCAATCCAAGTCGAGAGTTGATCCCTGGAATCCAGTTTAAAGTAGAGCGTGTGAACAAGATAAACGGTGGCGCTTCTTTGACCGATCCAAAAGTACAAACCTTAGGAACGAATTATGAAATCGATTCCACTTTTACTGCACAGACGATCACAACAGATAGTACAGGAAAAGCCATACTTGATTTAGGCACCGGTCGTGCCAATGATGGAATCTATTTAGTTACTGAATTGCCAGATAATCGTACAGGTGCTGATTTAGCCGCTACCGATGGGAAAAAGATTGAAACGCCTGTTTATCCATTCTTTGTGTATATTCCACAAACCAGCCGTTCAGATCTATCTTCGTTGATTTATGATGTTCAAGTTGAGCCCAAAAACATTTTGGAAGATTTGCTTCACCCAGACAAGACTATCAATGATAAAAAAGGTGATTCGGTACAAGCTGGGCAAACCTTTAGATGGGAATTAACGACGAACATCCCTGCCGGTCTCTGGCAAATTGCAAGTCAAACAGGCACCATTGACATCTTAGATGAAACCGGGAATGCGGTGGCTTCGGTTGAGATGGTCGCAGGACAACCCATCGTTTATCGTAATGGTAGCAATTTAGTACAACCAAATTTTTCGATGGTGGACGAACTGAACAGTGATCTGACCTATATTCCTGACAGCGCCAAAATGCAAGTAAGACAAGCTGGCGGAGAATGGATCGATTTAGCATCTGAGGATTACACCGTTTCATTTGAAAGTAGTACAAATACAGTAACCACTACCTTGACAGAGGCAGGGCTGAGCAAAGTGGGATCGGTAGCAAACGGTTATACGGATATTCGGACCTTATTGAGTACCCATGTTCCTGAAGGTTGGAACAATATCGTTGAAAACACCTTTACCGTCAACCACCAGATTCCTGGGCAGCGTCCGAAAAGTACGACGCCTCCAGAAACAACAAATCCAAAGTACTATACCGGTGGTTTTGATATTGAAAAAATTGAAGAAAATAGCGAAGAAGGCCTAGCTGGTGCAGAGTTCAAACTTGCCATATCAGAAAGCAATGCAAACAATAAAATTTTTATTGCCAGTAACGGAAATAGTTATGCGGAAGATGCCAATCTACCAACAGGAGTCACCTTCTTAACAACGACTTCCGATGAAAATGGCCACGCTACGTTTGATGGATTAGCCTTAGATTGGACAGATGCGAATGATAATAACTATGTGGAAAATGGTGAAGTCTCACGGGATTACTGGGTAGTCGAAACAACCGCTCCACAAGGCTACGAGTTATTAAAAGAAGCACAAAAAGTCACCGTTGACTTAACTACCGCAGATGATGTCACCATTGAGCTGACTGTTCTCAACCGGCCACAAACAAGCTTACCCTTTACAGGCGGAACGGGAAGAACTGCTTTGATCTCAGTTGCACTTATCGCCATTGTGGCTGGTGCAACAGTAAGCTTTCTCTACAAAAAATGGAAGCAAGCATAAAGTCATACTGAAAGGAGATTACTATGAATTCTAGATTTTCTAGCCTCAAAGTAAAACCTCCGATGTTAATAGTCGTTGCTTTAGCGATTATCCTCGGTATAATCGTTAAACTCATTATTATAGGGGGACTACTTAGAGCCCAAGAAGACGCAACTTTAGTTGAAGTCACCAATAGTGACCAAACAATGCTGACCAAAGATACCCAAATTTCGGATGATCCCGCAATGATCACGATCAGAAGTAGCGAAAATCGCCTACTCGTTCTTCCAGCGAGTGAAGATTATGCGATTTCCCTTTCCGAAGAGGGTAGAGAACAACCGATTCCTCTCTACCCTGCTGATTCCTTTGTGCAGGACGAAGAATTACTTCGCTTAGGCATCGGCGACCTGCCGGCTGACACGGGAGAAGATGCAACGGATCACACTACTGATGAGACAACAGAATCCACTAGTGAAACAACAGCTGAAGCAGTTGAATTAGCAACAGCTAGTGATGTCATTCAGGTGGCGTCCGCCGAAGACGATTCACAAGCAATGACTTACTTGCGTCTAGTGAAAGATCAGCCCGTCACTCTTGTCTTTCGTGAACCGACTAAAGATATGAGTATCGTCTTGACGGATGTCTACTCACAGAATTATCAAACCCTGTTCCAATGGTTGCTACCAGAAGAGCCTACGAACGAAACGGTAACGACAAACGAGCCGCCTTCTGAAGAAAGTGTGGTTGAGGAAGAACCGACTGAGGGAACAGCAGAAACTACTCAAGATGAGTCGACTGATGGAACAGGAGAGCCTGATCAAGAAGAACAAACAGAAGCAACAGAAGCGCCTGATCAAGAAGCGCCTAGTAACTCCTCTCCCCCACCATTTGAAGCAGATACATCTAATGAAAATATCTTAGTTGTAGAAACAGAAGAAACAGACTTGGAACTAGATGAGCTTTTAGCACGTGATTATCAGGAAGAAGATTCTTTAGTCACACCGAGATTAGCAGCAGATGCTGCTGAAGAAATCAATGCGACAACGACGAATCCAGTCACGATCTCTGATGCAAAGTTAACGGTGGCGACAGGAACCGCAAGCTTCGATAGCAATGATGATCCTGGCTATGATAGTTCTCCGGACAATAACATTGTCCGCTCAAATGATCAAATTTTCTATCGTCTCGGTTTTTCGATCCAAGCGTTACCGACAAGCAACTATACCAACATTCGTTACCGGGTGATCAGTACATTGCCGAATACATCCACTTTAGTAGATGGCTCTCCTTTTATCAATGGCGAAATCAGTAATGGGACCCTTAATGATTCCGGACAAGGAGATGGCACGGTCATTTCTCAAGGTATAGTCGAATCGACTATTCATGAGTCTGGTCAAGTATTTGTCCCTATCGTCATCAACACTTTCGCAGCAGAACACGGAACAGTGCTGAAACCGACATTTGAATTGCAACTCATTGATGCGTTCAATGAAGAGACAGGGCAAATCGAAACATTTAATCAAAGTTATACCAATGAACAAATACCCACATTAGATGTCCCTGAAACTATCGTCTCCTCCACTGCATCAATTTCTGCCGAATTGGTTCGTGGAGAAACAACGGACTATCAGATTTATGACCCCAATGCAACAGAGGAAGACCTCGTTTATAATATTGGATTAGTTATCAAATTGAATAATCTCCCTGGTCGCATCTCTGGAGATATCCGAGGCTCTGCCTATCCGGAAGGCCCAATCAGCTTTGATCTCAACCAACAGGTCACTAGTACAAAAGATGGGGCTATTTCTCCAGTTGATCCTAGTTTATACGATGCAGCACAAACACGTTTTTATTCGGTAACGAATGCGGATCGAACTGATGCCATTTGGCAACCGACTTCCGCTGGTATTCCGTATGAAACCACTTTCGATCCGACTCTACTGGAACATCCGTTAGCTATTCCTCATGGAAAAACTGACACGATCTATTATGATGAACCAGTAGGTGATCGAACAAAAGTGGGAGTCTTCGATTCTGGTAATCTAGCAGTCAGCTTAGGATCTTATCAAGAAACTTGGCAAATCAATAATTATGTTGGAATTAAAAATCCATATACCTACACGACTGTGGGTAATACATTTACCAATCAAGCGTTTATCAGTGCTGAATTTATCTACAATTGGGATGACACCAACCTGAAACAATTAATGGTTGACGATCAATGGGAATATTATACTTTGAGTATAAGTATCCCCTCACTCACTTACGATGGCACCACCACAGCAAATAATACAGAACTAAACTTCAGTAGCTTCTATATCCCACCTGGAGCAATGACTGCCGGACCGAATATTGTTGATTTTAATTTACCTGATCCAGTTACTAATATCCGTCTATCAGGAATGAATCAAGATATTGGCTTTGGTGACTGGGCAAATAATATGGGAAAGCCATTGCTGATGCGTGGACAAAAGACGTATGTTGGCGGTTGGCACATACAAAGTTATCTACCTGAAAATACGAAATCAGATCAAATTATTCAATGGAATACCAATGGATACAGATATGATGATTCTAGACAACCTTACACTCAACGATTTGAACCAGATAATTCCACACGATCGTATTTGACTTACGGTGTTAGAAAAGACGGGAACGCGATGCCTAGCCTAACGGTCTCTAATACTACTGAACTCGCTGAGGCATACACTTGGTATCCTACGGTAGAAGAAGCGCAAGCAGCTGGTGAAATCAGTGCAGTAAGATTCCAGTATCAACTTAGTGACGTAACTCTACTTAGTACTTGGAATGGTGTACCAGTGACTGTGATTGGGAATCCCGGTTCACAAGATGATGATGGGAATCCTTATGTTGTTTTAGCTTCCTCAGCACTTAAAAACACCGATGATACAATTATTAGGGCTGTTCCTCACGTTGAGGAAGCTACTTTTATCCCTGCTGTATGGAAAGCAGATGGTAGTGATGTTGAAATCCCTTATGACACCACAACTGAAACACTCGCCTCCAATATAGGTACCAATGCCTTTATTCTAGATTTTGGTATTACAACAAGTACGGAAGTGGAAAAATCCTTGTACGAAACAACAGAGACCATTGCTATAAAAGTTCGAGGAATGCTGGAAGGTGCAGAAGAAACTAACTATGATACCGCACTAAACACCACTCTACCTATAGGAATCAATTATCTAGCTGGTTCAGCGAAAGATGCCTTTGATCAACCTTTAGCAGATCCATATATTACGGAAAATGAAGATGGCACAACAACCTTGCGCTGGGTCTTCCCAGATTCTTCTTTAGCTACGGGCACAGAGGTCAATTTCCTGGCAGAGAGTGATATGTCCCAACTCACCTTTAACGATTTAGGGATCACTCCATCACTTGTTGTACGAACCGTCGGAGAAATGTGGGTTTCTGATGATCCATCCCTACAGGATATTCGTGTGGAGAATTCTCGTTCTTCTCAAGATCAGTTTGTCGAAGAATTGATCCAGATTCTGTCAATCAATAAGCGAGTGGATAAGTTAGCCATTGAAGAAGGCAATCATGAGATGGCTCCCTTGACCTCAATTGATGCGGAGACCGCTTTCACTTATACGATGGCGGCAACCAATAGTGCCACGCAGTTGGCGCAGGATTTCCGCTTGTTGGATGTCTTACCGTACAACGGGGACTCTCGTGGCTCTTCCTTCAATGGTACATTAGAAATTGCTTCCGTTTCTGTCGACACAACGGGTGAGTATCAAATCTACTACACAACTAGTGCAATCGACGATACGATCAACCCGAATGCAGTCGATTTGTCGGGCTGGTCGCAATATATGCCCGGAAGTAGTTCACCAAATGAAATCCAGCAAGCTAGAGCGATCATGCTGACGAAAGATAATCTAGCCGTCGGAGAAACAGTGACCTTGTCAATCACTGTTCAGCCAGACGGTCAACTAGCCGGAGACCATTATGAAAATATTGCAACCATGAATGCGCTCGTTGATCTGCCTGTCCATTCACAAAAAACAGTCACTCATGTGTACGGTCGTGATCTAAGCGGCATTGTTTGGGAAGATACAAATCGGGACGGTTTATTCAATAATGATGAAGTGTTATTACCAGATATTCCGGTAAAACTTTATCGCACGAGTTCATTACATCCCGATGAAATCACTGATGTTCTTGTGGAACATGATCTAAAAGGCAATGTGTTGATTGACGAATTAGGGAATTCAACGATTACAACAGATGCTGAAGGTAAATACATCTTTAAACATCTCCCAGAAGGAATCTATGTGGTTGAATTCCAAATCGAAGATAAAATCCAACGGCGAGAGATTGCAGTAACCACACCGATGGTCGGTAGTGATCCTGCAATCAATTCGAAAGCGCACCAAACGAATTTTAAGACCAATGAATATCTTGCGGAACCTTTAGAAAATCTCCCTGGAATGACTACAAGCGAAGATCCAGTCTTCCATATTCCTCATTTAAATCTAGGAATCCTTAGCACCTTAGGGGACATCTACTTGTATAAATTTGAAACAGGTACAACACAAGATGAGAACAATGATGGTCAGCCAGATATCGATGAAGAAAATCAGCTGGTTGGTGGGACGAAACTTGCAGGTGCTGAATTCGTCTTGCAAGAGAAAGAAACAGGCGATGCTGTTCAGACGATGACAACCGATGCCAATGGCCGCATCTACTTTGAAGATGTTCCATTCGGTGAGTATGAATTGATCGAAACCAAAGCACCAGACGGTTATGAATTATTGAAACAACAAATCGATGTCACGGTAGATGCGGACAACATGGTCGTTCACCTTTTCGCTGAAGATGACTTGATCACTGAATTGCCATTTGCTGGTAACAACTCGATCATGCAGCTCCTATTGATTATCGCTGCAAGTCTAGCGCTCGTCGGGTTGATTGGTGTAGGCGTGAAGTATTCTCGAGAAGGAATGGAGCGAAAAAAAGGAGGAGGGAAAAAAGATGAGTAATGGAAAAAACAAATACTCTATTTTATTTATTTCTCTTTTCGTTCTACTATTTATTTTCAATGGTTTGACTATTCCTGTCTACGCCGAAGATGGCAACTTTCAACTGACTATTGTCAAATATAAACTTTCAGCACAAGATATCGACAAGGATCTCTTACCTGCTGAACCAACAGACAAATTGGAAACGGATATCACAGACGAAAGTGGACAAGCGTTGGCGCCATTTCCTGGTATTCGTTATCGGATCGTTAAGGTTACTCCTAGTAATAACAGCTCTGACCCTTTTACTGAAATTTCGGGAGTCGAACCAATCGAAATAACTACAGGAACAAATGGTCAAGCGACTATTTCATTATCTGAAGGGTTGTACGAGATCACAGAACTGGCAAATGATGAATTAGCTTCCCCAGCTGAACCAGTCGTTGTACAATTGCCAACCATTACAGATGAAGGAACTCGCTTAGAAGAATTATTTGTTTATCCAAAATCAAGTGTACTCGTTTCCCCTGTTGAAGGAATCGATCCCCCAACGAGTCCAGCTCGAGCGGGCCAAACTTCCCCAAAAAGGATTCCACAAACAGGTGGTGCACTCAGTTCACTTTTTCCGATCTATTTAACGATTGCTCTTATTGTTTTGCTTGGTATTGTCGTAATCGTTAATTTTAGACCTAAAAGGAAAAAGAAACCTTAGACCTGCTGAAACGAAAGACTCAGCTTGAAAAATAAGCAGAAATTCACAAAAATCAATCCATGATTTTTGTGAATTTCTAACTTATTTCAACCTTCCATTCATCTTTTTTATATTTTCGAAAGCAGAAAAGATTCATTTCTTTGCTTTTTTCAAAAATCTAAAAAATTCACAAAAAATCATGGAGATCTTTTGATGATCCATCACTATCTAGTTTAAAAAGGAGGCGTGACTTATGCTTGTGAATAGTATCTTGTCTCTTGTTGTGTTAACACTTTTAGTATTCTTAAGTATTCAGATCATCAAACAGCTTAGACTGATTTCACTGAAAAAGAATGCTGTTGATCAACCGGACTTATACAAAAAAATCAGTATTTATGAACTGAAATTATTCAAAAAACAATTTTTTTATCTCTTAGTCATCAATTGCTTGATCACTATTGCGTTAGTCTTTTGTATTTATATGTTATTTGAACTACAAAATGCTAGAATCAACGATCACCGAACCATTCTCAATTTAGTCGAACGTATCCGAGAGTTAAATGCAGTTGAATAAGCAAATATCCAGTAAAAACCTATTTAGATTTGAACAACATGATCGATATTTATGAAATAGCTGATTGTAGCGCTTTGTTAGTTATCGGTGCTACCTAGGGAAAAATTATTCTTTTATTAAAAGGACGTGTGGAATAGTATGAGTAAACAAAAAAAAGACGGGTGGTTTTTTTCAAAAAGTTTATTAGATGAAATCTATCAAATCCCGATCGAAAAAGAAATCGACTTGGAAAATGAACAAGAATTACAGGAATACGTCATTGAAACCAGTGACTTGCCTACAGTGAATGATTTAGAAATACCAGAAATAAAAAAAGAAGAAGATAGACCTGCCTCTTTTCTTGAAGGTTCAACAGAACCTGAAAATGCTGCGCCTATTTTATATGTTAAATCAAGTCCGCTTCGACCCGAAACAAGTGCGAAACAAGACGAAACCAAAGAAAACTTGCAGAACAGTGAATCCTTCACCTTAGAACCACATGAAGGCAAGCTCTTATATCAGGCAAAAAATCCTGGTAAATAGCTAATACGAAAAACGTAAAATATCTGGAAATCTTCCCCGAAAAAAAGACACTAGCCAAAGTCTAAGGACTTAGGCTAGTGTCTTTTTTCTCTCTTGTTGACCGACTTCATTTTTTTCTAATTACTCTGCTAGAATTGCTTCGATTTTTGCTTCTTCTTCAGTCGAAAATCCTAGACAGTCCATCATTTTGACACTTTCCTGTAATTGAGTGAGACGGCTTGCGCCAACTAATACACTCGTAACGGATGGTTGTCGGACATTCCAAGCCAATGCCATTTGTGCCAATGTTTGTCCTCTCGCCTCTGCAATTTCTTGCAGGCGACTGATTTTTCGTAAGGTCGGCTCGATTTGTTCCTCTGAAAGAAATGGGATTTCTTTCCGGTGCGCGCGCGAGTCTTCCGGAATACCATGTAAGTAGCGATTCGTTAATAAGCCTTGTGCTAATGGACTGAACGTGATCGCTCCTAAACCATTTTCTTCAAGAACTGGCGCTAAATCGTTTTCTAACAATTCTCTAGAAAACATATTGTAGCGCATTTGATGGATGACAAATGGCGCATCTTTCTTACGTAAAATCTCCGTCATACGTTGTGTATCAGCCCCATTATAGTTAGAGATACCGATATAAAGTGCCTTCCCTTGGCGGACCAATTGCATCAACGCCTCAGCAGTTTCCTCCAAGGGTGTTTCCGGATCTGGGCGATGATGATAGAAAATATCAACATATTCTAAGCCCATCCGTTGCAAGCTTTGATCACAGCTGGCAATGATCGATTTGCGAGAGCCCCAATCACCGTATGGTCCTTCCCACATATAATAGCCAGCTTTACTCGAAATGATCAATTCGTCACGATATGGTTTGAGATCCTCTTTAAAAATCTGCCCAAAGTTTTTCTCCGCTGCCCCAGCAGGTCCACCATAGTTGTTGGCTAAGTCAAAATGAGTGATCCCTAAATCAAAAGCTCCTCGCAATATTTCACGTTGCTTACTGATTGGATCATAGTCGCCGAAATTTTGCCATAATCCTAATGATAGTAAGGGCAACTTCAAGCCTGATTGACCACTTTTTCGATACTGCATGTTTTCATAACGTGTTTTATCCGCCACGTACATCGCATTCACTCCTTTTATAATAAATCAATAAAGTACATCCCATAACTTTCTGCTATTTTATAGCTTATACGGCACAGCTTCTCTTTCAGAGACACAATCTCTAATGATTAGAAAACGCTATCATAATTGTACTACATTTTGCATCAATTCTTTGGTTTTCTCCACACCTTCGTTAATTTTTGCATAACTGCTAATTGATGGCGTGTCTGTTTTATTTTTTTGTAGCGTTTTGGTTGCTTACGATAAAATTGCTGATGATAATTTTCTGCTGGCCAAAAAGGTTGTGCAGGCAAGATAGATGTAACAATCGGCTTTGCATACCGCCCAGATTCACTCAGCGCTTGTCTTGATGCTTCAGCGATTTTTCGTTGCTCTTCATTTTGGACAAAGATGATTGGACGATATTGTGCGCCACGATCTTGGAATTGGCCAAATTCATCTGTAGGATCAGTCACTTGCCAATAAATCTCGACCAAGTCCTGATAGCTGATTTTTCGAGTATCAAAAATGATTTCCACAGCCTCGACATGTCCAGTGTAACCACCACTGACTTGATCATAATTTGGCTGTACTACATCCCCTCCTGTGTAGCCGGATAAGACAGAAATAATCCCTTCTTGTGTCTCAAAAGGTTCCACCATACACCAAAAACAACCGCCAGCAAATACTGCTCGTTCTTGCACAGTCGCATCGGTTATCTCATGTTGAGCAAAATCATACTGCGCTTCACCTAACGGATCACCTACCATACGCAAATAAAAATCCATGACGTCTGGCGTCAGATTTTGTCGCAATGCCAATGGTCGGAAAGAGACTTCTAATCGGTCAAGAACTTCTTTCAAAGAACCAGAAGTTGCTAATTCTTCTTTCGCCTTGATTAGCTGTTCTCGCTCCCAGTCGCGTGTATTAGGGTTTAAAATCAAATTATAGAGCGTCGTGATTTCCTCATCTTTCTTCATCGGGTTTCCCCCTCTCAAAGCGTCCGCTATCTATCCAAGAGAGAGGTTGTGACATTCGTCCGATCGGAAGCCCAATTGCTTGAATGGTATTCCAAATACAACCTCATCTGGCTTGAATTGTTGTTAGCTTATCTTAATAATACACTTCATCTAAAAAAAGTGCGTGTGCGGGAACTGTCTCGCCTGCTTGCTGTCTGATTTTCGTTTCAAAAACCGTATCGATCAATGACAACTCTGCTTTGCCTGAACCGATATCTAAAATCGTGCCCATCAATATCCGGACCATTTTATATAAAAAACCATCCCCCACGAATGTAAAATGAAGCATATTGCCTTCTTGTTGAATCGACAGTTCTTCAATCGTACGTACCGTTGATTTTTTTGTTTTCTTCAATGCTGAAAAACCAATAAAGTCATGTTTGCCTACTAGTTTTTGACAAGCTTCTTCCATTTTTTGCAGGTCAAGGTGTTTTGGATAATCAAAGCTGTGATTCCGCTCAAAAACTGTTGGGATTGGTGCATTCCAGACATAATAACTATATTTTTTGCCTTTTGCATTGTATCTGGCATGGAAGCGTTCAGGCACTTCTTCCACTTCTTTCACCACGATATCTCTAGGCAAATAACGATTAAGGAAATCTAACATTTCCATTCGACTCATCGTACTAGCTGTCTTAAAGTTAGCCACTTGTCCTCTTGCATGTGTGCCAGCATCTGTACGGCCAGAACCAATGATTTCAATCGTTTCACCCGTCATTTGCGAAATGATTGCTTCAATTTTTCCTTGGATCGTTTTTTCGTCATTACCTAGTCGTTGCCAACCAGAATATCTTTTCCCATCATACTCGATCGTTAATTTTATATTTCTCATGTGTTCTCCTTCTTACTGGACCCATTCATCCATTGCTTTCATTTAGTGACAGTATAGCAGATTACAGCAGATCCTTCTCAAGAAAAAAACGCAAAGCAGAAATTTCTCTGCTTTGCGGCTTTCTTATTTGATCTTTTTTTTGATTATCCTAAGAACTTAAAGACTTCTTCACGGTCATAAAGTTTCAAGACTTTTTCACATAAAAATTGTGTGAATAATGCAGCTGCTACTGGTATAACTAACCAGCACACAAGTACCATCACGATATTCAATCCAGCATCTAAAGAAGCTAAGGGTCCTACCAAGCCAACTATACCAAATCCAGCTGAAGCAGGTGTTCCTGAAACTTCAAACACTGCTACAGGGATTGCAGTAATGACCGCACTGATCAGACATGGTACTAAAATGATCGGTTTGCGGAACAAGTTAGGCATCATCATTTTCATTGCACCTAACGCAATAGCGATCGTCACGCCTGATTTGTTGACACGCCAAGAATTAACAATCAAGACAAATGTTGTTGCAGCAACACCCATCGCTGCTGCTCCGGCAGAAACGCCATTCAATTGGATCGCCAATCCGATCGCCACGGTAGAAATTGGTGAAATAATCAAGAAAGCAAATGAACAACCGATCAAAATTGACATCAAAATAGGTTGTAATGTCGTAAAGTTGTTGATTCCTTCACCAATCGCTGATGTGATAGATGTCACAAACGGGAATAAATAGAAACCGATCAGACCTGCACCTACACCAACAACGATCGGTGTTAAGACGATTGCTACTGAACCAAAGGCCGTTCCGATCAATAAGATCATCCCAACAGCGATCGAAGCAGTGATCATCGTATTGATGATATCACCAGTTCCAGAGCCGACATAAACGCCACCTTCGCCAAGATCAGGCATAAAGCGTACAACACCTGATCCGACAAACGCTGCTCCTGACACAACCATCATTTGCATCGGGTTCAATCCAAATTGTAAACCGATCAATGCGCCGATAATCAAAGGAGTCGCTAATTGGAAAATCACAGCAAGTTGTGAAATTGTTACTGCAACAGGATAATCACTAAAATACTTTAAAATTGCTCCAAGTACAGCATTCGGGATCAACCCTACGATGATTCCAGTTGCTGTTCCGGCTAATACTTTATTCAAGAAAATTTTTGGGGTTAATTTGCTTGTCGTTTCCATTCTTATGTTCCTCCTATTTCGCCTTTAAAATCTGCTCTTTTGCATGAACGAGCGCTGTTAAGAAGTCACAATAAGGAGTGGCAATTCCATATTTTTTCCCTTTACGAGAAATTGCTCCATTAATATAATCGATTTCTGTTAAACGATTGTTTTTGATCAAGTCTTGGTGCATAGATGGGAAATGCATCCCAATCGTTTCAGGATCAAAACAAGTTTCGCAATGTGCGACTGCTTCTTCCACATCTAGATCAATATTTTCTGCTTTAGCTACTTGACCGAATTCGTTTACGATTGCAACAACCATCTCATGAGCGGTAGAAGTGCTGCCAAGTCCCGCCATATTGACGTCTAAAATCGTACACAAGCCATTCATCGTTCCGTTGACACATGCTTTACGGTAAATCGAGTAATGGATATTACTTGAATACTTCGCATTCAACCCAGATTCAGCTAACGTATCAGCCAATGCTTTCGCAGCGTCTTCTTGTCCATCTCCTAAGTTTTGTAGTTCTACTGAACCACTACCGAATAATTTCACGCGACCAGGACCTTCTAAGCCTGCTGTCCACATCGTATTCCCGATGAAAATATTTTTCATTGGTACAAATTTCTCAATAATATCTTCATGGCCGATCCCATTCAATAAACAAAGAACTTTTGTATCGTCTTTGATCATTGGGCGAATATCTTCCAGCATTTTTTCTAATTGCATTGCTTTAGTGAATAAGACGATCAAATCAACTTTTTCTGCATCATTGATTTCTGATTGAAGGACAACTGGAATATCAACAACGATGTCTTCTCCGTTAAAGTTTGCTTTCAATCCGTTCTCTTTGATCGCTTCTACGTGGTCTTTCCACCCATCGATCAACGTTACATCATTTCCACCTTTTTGCAACATGAGTCCAAAACGACTCCCCATTGCACCTGCTCCAGCAATTGCTATCTTCATTTCTTTGTTCTCCCCCTTTTTTTGACAATACAAACAATCCACAAAAAATTTTCTAAATAAAATAATTCAAACATTCACAATATCTAGTGACTATCCATGATTTATCGATTATTTAAATCATTTCCTTGCTTCATTTTCCCATTTACCTGTCGTTATTTCAAATACTCTGATTGAAAATTCACGAATAAAAGCGTTATCTTTTATTTATAGCATGGTACTCAAGGAATCTCGTATTGCACTAAGCAACATTATACACTAAAATCCAGTAGTTTTTCATATATAACAGAGATTATTTTAGTTAATTTTTTAAATTGGTACAGTTATATAATTTTGTTGACCGAGATGTGAATATTTGAACGATATTGTTTTTAATTCATGGTGGGGGTGGGATGAATTTTATTTACGAATAAAAAGCGAGCCCATACGACTCATTTCAAAAATACCCCTAGGTTAGATTTTGGAACTAACACAAGGGGTTTAACTACAGAATAATTTTTTTTACATATTTATCTATTTTAATAGTTTTTTATCATCTCTTCGTACTCATGTCTGTTCAAAAACCTCATAATCAATTTCATCCACTGATTTCGCCACTAAGATTGCGGAATAGACGTCAGAATTGACATTCAAGATTGTCCGCAGCATCCCTACTAGCCATTCGACGCCACCAAAAATAGCAATACTTTCGATGGGTAACCCCATTTGTGGGACAATAATGGCTAAAGAAACTAATCCTGCGCCAGGAACTACTGCATTGGCTAAGGAAATAAAAGTGGCCAAGATTGCAAGATAGATCATGGTCGTCCATTTGAAATCGATTTGGTACATCTGGGCAATTGTTATTACGGTGAGCGCCATGTGCATTGCTGACCCGTTACTATTCAGTGACATCCCTAATGGCAAGACTAAGTGGCTGATTCGCTTACTCAAACCTAATTTATATTGCGATTCTTCTAGTTCGATGGGTAATGTGATTGCTGAAGAAGTCGTTGCAAGGGCCATGATCGATATATTCTTCATATTTATTATCAGTTTTAATGGATGTAATCGACCGTAAATACTGACAATGATTAACCATACTAATAAAAACAATAGTGTGGCTAATGTGTAGACTAATAGATATTTCACCATTGGCAAAATGACTTGCGTTCCTAGTTGACTGATACTACTACTCACTAATGCAAATATTCCAATAGGTGCAAGACGCATCACATAGTTGATAACTTTGATGATCACTTCGTTGAAATCAATAATTAGTTGAAACAACTGCGATTCAGGCTGTTTTTGTGTATAGTGATTGAGTGCCAGTCCGAAAAAAATAGCAAAAACGATGATTTGAATAATCGAACCTTGCGTAAGAGAGTCAAAAATATTGTCAGGTACAAATTGGAGGAAAGTTTCTTGCAGTGACAACTCCTGTACCTCGATTACTGGGCTTAAACGATCCATTTGTTCCATCCCTGTGCCAGGGGCAAACAGCACGGCGAATAATACGCCCCACAAGGCTGCTAATAAAGAGGAGATACCGAAGATGAGCAATGTGCGGGTCCCAATACTTGTTAGTTCTTTCAAATCAATGCTACCTAAAGCTTGAACGATTTGACCAAGAATCAATATTGGAATCGTCATTTGCATCAATCGTAAAAATACTTCCCCAATTGGTTTTAACAAAGGACCACTCATCGGCAGAAATGTTCCAACCAGAATACCAAAAACCAACGCAAGACTAATTTGAATAATCATGGCATTTTTTTTCATCTCTATTTACCTCGTTTGTTGAATCACTGTCCCCACGCCTTCAGTCAGATGGTTCAATTGTTCAATAGAAGTGATGATCGCTTGGCACCTCACATCTTTTTCAACAAAACGAATTGCTGCCTCTACTTTCGGCAACATACTTCCAGCGGCAAAATGACCCGCCTTCACATATTCTTTTGCTTCTTCCGGGGTTATCATCTGTAGAGCTTGTTCTTCCGGTTTCCCATAGTTGATATAGATAGAATCAACACCTGTCAAAATAATCAAACGATCAGCACCAATAGTGTCTGCTAATAGGGCGGCTGAAAAGTCTTTATCATTGACTGCTTCAACACCTTGATAATTTCCCGATTCATTGATCACCGGAATCCCACCGCCACCTGCACAAATCGTCACAACATTGGCTGCCACCAAAGCTTGTAGGGCTTCTTTTTCAACGATTTTTTGGGGTTGGGGAGAAGCGACGACTTTACGATAGCCACGTCCTGCGTCTTCAACGAATTTCCCACCATCCTGTTGTAACGCTTTTTTTGCCTCTTCTTCTGTATAAAATGGGCCAATTGGTTTTGTTGGCTTACGAAACGAGGGATCGTTTGGATCGACTTGCACTTGTGTCACAATCGAGACAACCGGTTGTTTGATTCCACGATGTATAAAAGCGTTGGTCAATGCTTGTTGCAGCCAATAGCCAATACTTCCTTGCGTCATCGCTACACATGTATCCAAATCCATCGGAGGATTTTTTTCGCTTACTGCTGCTTGTTGTTGCAACAATAAATTTCCAACTTGCGGACCATTGCCATGACAAAGGATGACTTGTTCCCCTTGTTCAACGAAAGCCGCAATGGCTTCCGCCGCCTGTTCCACTACTGCTTTTTGTCCTTTATCGGTGGGATCTGTTTCCAAAATAGCATTCCCACCCAAAGCAATCACATTTAAACTCATCTCTTTGTTACACCTCTTTTCATTATTCTATCGTTTGTTTGTGCTCTTCTTTTGCCAATATTGCAAAGAGAATCAAACCGATAATCAACAAGACACAAGAAAGGTAAAAACCAACTTGCATCGATCCTGAAGTATCTGCTAAATAACCAGTAACGTAAGGAGCCAAAATCGAACCTGACATCCCGATAAAATTATATGCACTTAACGTCGTCCCTAATGCTGCTCTTGGTGCATGTTTTGTAACAAATGTCACCATGATCGGGTCAAGCGCCAACTTCCCAGTTAATCCATAAAGGATCAACACCGTGATCAATAACGTTCGATCAGTGACAAAAGCAATGGCAAAAACCGAAACGATTGCTAATGGCACCAGAAGAAAGACCAATTTTTTCGTTGCCCCTGTTTTATCATTGATTCGTGCAAAGAGTAAGGCTCCTGGAATCGATGCCCAAGGTACTAAAGAGGAGATAAAGCCGACGCTCGCTCCAGTAAATCCACGTTCTGCAATCAAAAACTGCGGCAGCCAAGTAAGTATCACAAAATTAGCATAAATGCTGGTAAAACATAAAATAAAGGCTGCAACCAAATTGCGATTCGTAAAAATCTGCTTTAAAGAAATCTTTTCTTTTGGACCTTCTTCCACTTCTGCTTCTTCACCCGGACGGATCACTTTTTCTTTCAGTAACACATAGAATAAAATCCCGACAATCAATGTGGGAATCGCCATAAGGTAGAAAGGGCGACTCCAATCATCCCCATTTTCCAAGACTAATTTACTTGATAGAAGATAGCCTCCTGATGTTCCAAATGCCATACCGCTGTTGATGATAGCATTCCCGATCGTTCGTTTACTTTTTGGGATTGCTTCTGTTGATAACGCAAACTGTGGCCCATAATAGGCACCTTGACCAATCCCAGCAATCGCGCGAATGACTAAAAATAGAATAAAAGTTGTGGCTAATCCAGTGAAATAAGTAGCTACTGCTAAAAGCAGAAAACCTACTGTGATCACTAATTTTCTACCGATTTTGTCGCCAATGATCCCAAAAGGAATCTGAGCAATCGCATAGGTCAGAAAGAAAATACTATTTGCTAATCCTAATTGTGTATTGCTTAAACCAAATTCTTCGCCTACGACACCCATGATCGGGTTGAATATCGTCCGCGTAGCATACATCAAAACCCAACCAATAAAAAAGATTGCCACTACTTTGATCCAATAAGTATTGCTGACCCTTACTGCTTGTTTCTGTTTACTCGCTTCCATGTTTTTCCCCACTTTCTTCTCCTTCGATTGCTTGTAACGCCAACCAGATGCCAAAAGCCAGATCCTTTCCCGAAGAATGTCCAATCTGCATGATTTTCTCCAACTGTTCATCTATTTTTTCTTCTTTATTTTGTGCTAAATCTGCAAATAATCCATATACTAAAGAGTTAGCATATCCTTTTATTGCACAGGTCAAGTAGGCTTGACTAATAGCGGTCGTTCCCGTTTGCACTTCTCCTAGAGCAACAGTTAACGCTGCTCCTCTAGGATCTGAAAGTGCCCCTAAAACAAGCTGATAAGCCATCAATATGTCATCACCGCTAGGCGTCAAGCCTTTCCCTCTTCCTAATAAATAGCTAACGACTTCTTGCCACTCAGTTGGTGTCCACTCTTTATCTGACTGTGCCATATTGGTAAACAAGGTACTTGCACGGTGATCCACTGGCAAACCGATTTTTGCCTGCAAGTTTTTTTTCGCCAACTTTTTTTTCAACACGAGTAATTGCTTTTTGGCTATACCTAGTGAGAATATATTTAGCGCAACCGACTGATACGGTTGAAGCGCGATTTTTTTTACACCTTGTGTGCTGTAGATCATCAACATGTCTTGACTTATCTTTACTCGATTTCCTATCTGAACAAACGGGGAAAGAGATTGGAATCGCTCCTCAGGAAGATTGATTCCAAAGCTGGACAGATAATCGTGAAAACATGCAATGTTAATCAATTGCCCATTGATTTCAAGATTGAATGAACGATCGAATACGCTGTGGATCATACCTGTTTTTCCAAATTGTTGAAGAGGGACAAGATACTCGCTCAGGTAGATTTCTTTTTTACTCAACATTGATTCCTAGTTCTTTCGCATAGGCTTCTAGTGCTTTCTCGAAACATGCCAATGGCGCTCGGACCGTCCCCGCACCAATTTGACCTACCCCAGGATTTTTATGTGCAATGCCAGTGTTTATGACCGGCGTGATTCCTGTTTCGACAACTTTTCGTATATCGATCCCTAAACAAGTGCCTTGGAAATCCCAAGTCGGTATGGAAAAAGTTGGGTTATGCCCTTCACAGATTTTGGCCATTTCATTCGATGTTGCTAATGCGTCTTCAAAGCCACCTGCGCCAACAAAGCGTGTTACTCCAGGGGCTGCCACCATAGCCATACCACCTACACCAACCGTTTCTGTGATGGCACTGTCACCAATATCTGGATTGCCGTCTTCTTCATTAAAGCCTGTAAAATACAATCCCTTCGGAGTATTTACTGGCGCACAATGCCATGTATCGCCTGTTTCTGCGATTCGAACACCAAAGTCAACACCATTACGTGTCATCGTAGTGACGATCGTACCTTTAGTCCCTTTACGCGCACCATCAACGATTGCTTTACCAGTTGCCATCATAATATTCAAGAAGAACTGATCGGTATCTGCTAAGAACTTGATTACTTCATACTTTTGTTCTTCTGCAATCTCCGTTTTAATGATTAGTGGGGCGATTTCTTTTAAGAAATTCAGTGAGGCCGCAATGTTTCTTTGATGAAACTCATCGCCCATTGTAATCGAACGGGCAATCAAAACATTCAGATTCAATCCCTCCTCTGTTAATGCCAAGGCTTGACTGATTGTTGGACCTAAGACATCTTTGATCCAATCCAAACGATCAACGACTTCTTGTGAATACGCACCAAAACGTAAGACTTTCCCTATACCTTCATTCAAAATACAGTATGCTTGATTCCCTTCTTTACGATTCTTAACAATAAAGACAGGCATCTCACCCGAAGTGATCCCTCCCATTGGCCCAACTGCTTGCACATGATGGCAAGGAATAAAACGGACTTTATTTGCTTCAAAAAGTGCCATTGCCTCGTCTTCCGTTTCTGCCCACCGTTCGAATAATGCCGCGCCTAGACACGCGCCACGCATCGGACCGGTCATTTCAGCCCATGAGATTGGCGGACCTGCATGTAAAAGTGTTTTTTGCTTCGGATCATTTAATTCTGGTATCACAGTTTTTGCAGGAACTACATCCGTCAGAAATGGCTGTGCATTCTTGATTTTCTCTGTCACTTTCTGATTCTCTTCTTCAATGTTGTCTTGATATTCTTCTAATGCATCCAAGATTTTGATCATTTTCTTATTTCCACTCGCACGAGGACGCCAATCCAGCTGGACAGTTTGTCCACCGTAAGTATCAATCGATTCAGTGAAACTTTTCAAACCAATATTGATAACACGAGGTTTCGTCGTCAATAATTCTATTACACGCTCACTTGGCTGAGGAATAGTTACTGTCTCTCCTTTGTATGGAATAACCTCTTTATCCTCTTCCGACAAAGTGATTCCTTTCAACAACAGCGCCAATTGAACAGCTTTTGCATTGCTTTCTGCAACAAAAACTCTCGCCTCTTTCAGACGATCGACCGATTTTTGATAGTCTTGTGGATCATTCTTCGTTCCACACACGGTCGCTACAAAATAAAGTTCACGCCCTGCCATTTCTGCTTGTGACTGCGCAGCCTTAATCGCTGGCAACAATGCACCAACCATATCCTCATGGGCACCATACCCTAAAACAACATCAAACAAAATCACACCAGTTTCTTCTTGCTTGGCATACTCTTCGATTTTATGGATACGGACTTCCGGATCGATCATTGGATGTGGTTTACCTTGCGTATAACGATCATCCCCTAAATCGATCACTTCGTATCCTTGAGATTTTAGGATGAACCCATCCGCTTTGACCAACCCACCCAAATCTAATACTTCAGAAATCAACATCCCTGCTTCAGCAGCAAGTGTCCCACCTGAATACAAGCCTTTAACAACTTTACTTTCAGCAAGTGTGACAGTGTCTGGCTTTTCCATTGGTTCAAAATAATTCTTTTTCACTGTTGCTTCATTTGCTAGATCAACGGAAATATGTGCGGCTTCCTCTAATGTATGCGCGAGATAAACCTTTCCTTCGTGATTCGTTGGTTTTTCTCCTAAGAAAATAGCGACGACCGGCTTCGAAATACTTTGTAACAATTGCACGACTTCATCTCGTACTTCTTTTGCAGGTGGCTTAGAGATCACACAAATCACATCTGTAGGTTCATGCTTTTCAAGTGCGATGATGGCATCTTTCATGGTGATTGCCCCCACAGGATCACTAAGGTCTCGACCGCCTGTACCAATGGCATGGACCACGCCGCCACCAAGGCGATCAATGATCGTCGTCACTTCTTGGATTCCTGTACCAGATGCACCAACCACACCAATATTCCCTGGTGCTACAACATTTGTAAATGCAATCGGAATACTGGATAAAATTCCTGTCCCGCAATCCGGTCCCATCATCAGCAACCCTTTTTCGTGGGCTAATTTTTTTAGACGTACTTCATCCTCGATTGCGATATTATCCGTAAAGGAAAATACATGTAGATTGTTTTTCAGCGCACGTTCCATTTCTGATGCGCCGTATTCTCCTGGAATACTAAACAAAGCTACATTAGCATCTGGCAATTCTTCTAGTGCTTCTTTCCAAGTCGTTACTGACTTTTTCGTTTGTGCCGTTTCTTTTGCCGATAGATCCGCTAAAAAATCATCGATCATCGGCAGTACCTTCTCCATAATCGCCTTATCTTCACTCTCTACAACGATCATCAGATCGTTTGCAGAAGCAGTCTTGGCTTTTTCGGTTAGGAGTGACGTGTTATTCAAAATATCTTTATTGGCATCTGTTCCCATCATGATCTGACTCATATTGACTTCTTCAAGAGAATTGATTTGATTGGTCAATAGCATCAAGTTGATGGAATCTTGATAATTATTGGGTAAAACAACCGTTTCTAACATAATAGACCTCCTTAATCATTCTTACATTCTCATTGTAGAAGAATAAGAAAGCGTTTACATCGGACGTATTTCTAAAATAATGCTATACTTTTTATCCATAAAAGGAAAAAAGGAGAATACGATGAAATTAAGGGAGTTATTGTCGCTAGGGGAGCTGAAAAAAGGTAAGATCCTAACTAACGAGATTGGTTTGGATAATGAAGTTGAGACTGCGATGGTCTTGGAAGCCATTGACATCGAAAATTGGAGTAAACGAAATCAACTGATACTAACCTCGTTTTATGCATTGAATGACTTGGCAGAAAAAGAATTAGAAGATTTTTTTATCAAGATGTGTCAAATCGGAATCAGTGGACTTGTCTTAAAAACAGATCGGTTCATTAAAGTGATTCCCGAATGGTTTATTAAGTTGTGCTTCAAATATGAAATCCCCTTGATCAAGATCAGTCAAGAAATCAGCTATGAAAAAATCCTATTAACGATTTATGAACCCTTACTCAATGCACATGCCCGTACTTTGCGAACTTATTATGAAGCAAGACAGAGATTCAATCGCTTAGAAAAACAGTTTTCTTCTTTAGAAACAATCATGCAAGAGTTTTATCAAATCATCAAACTTCCTTTTTCCTTAAAATTACTTGATAAAGAAATCGAAATCAGTGACGGTCCGATTCCTACGAATGCGATCGTACTCTCAAGGGAGATTCTTCTACAGACAGATTTCATGAAAAATGATTACTCTTTACTAACACTTTATTCTCAAACAGACTCGCGGAAATATTACGCATTAGAGATCACTATCTTCAATAACTATTCTCTCAACTGTTTGTTGCTTGTTTATCTAAACGATCAGCAAGTCAAAGAAACTGACTTAGTCATCATCGAAAATGCCATTGATGCATTACAAGAAAAATTCAATACAGAAAGTTTATTGAAGAAAGAGCGTTATACACGACTGAATAATTTGGCTGATGCCATCTTACAGAATACCCCACGCAATCCCGAAGAACTCGATAGCTTGTTGCAAGAAGCGCATATGCAGTCAAAAGATTCCTATCAAACAATTGTTTTTTCAACAAAAGAAATACCAACACAGTTGATGAAAAATCGCATCCTTACACTGTTGCGGACATTGAAAAAAGAAGCAATCTTTTTTGACCAACACCAGTATTCTGCTGTTTTATATAACTTTGATCAAACGGAAGGATCAATCACTAAAAGTCAGCTTGCACATCTAATGACAGAGATTCTTGCAGAAAATGAACAAGTAACATTTGCCATCAGCCAATCAAAGCCACGACAAGAAATCAAGGAATTGTTAATTGAGTGTTTGGATATTTTGAAATTCAACACCTCCTTCTACAACGGACCAATCGTGATATCCGAAGATATTGGTATATTCAAACATTTTATTCGAGAAAACAAGCTAGCGACATTGCAAGAAGCAATCCCTGCGAGATTAGAGCAACTAGCCCAAACAGACCACGACTTATTTGAAACTTTTTATTGTTTTTTACAACACAATCGTAACTACAAACAAACAGCAGAAGCCATGTTTTTACATGCCAAAACGATTCGTTATCGTCTCCAAAAAATTTCAGACTATTTATCCATCGATTTAACGAATCCGTTACAAATGGTCAATCATGAGATTGGTGCTTATATTATCAAGATGAGGAGACAAGCAAATGAAAGAAACCAAACAATTACTTGATGACATTACGGTAACGATCGAACACGCTCAAAGCAATACCCCAAAATATATCCTTTACCTGCACGGTGGCGGACTTATTTATGGATCAAAAAACGATTTACCACATGCGCTAAAAAATCGATTTCTAGATCAAGGCTATACGATTTTATCTCTTGATTACTTATTGGCTCCAAATACGTCGGTAGCAGAGATCATTGAAACGTTGAATAAAAGTTTTTCGGTCTTAGGAAAAATGATCATCCAAGAACAGCCCTTTGGTATTTGTGGGCGTTCTGCTGGGAGTTATTTGATGTTCCATTTAACCAAACATTTAGGTAGGAATAAAGAAATCACACCAAATTTCTTGATCAATTTTTATGGTTATACTGATTTTGAATTCTTGAAAAAAGCCCCTTCTCCCACAGAGAGAACATTGACAGCTGAAGTCCTTACTGGAATCGATCAAGAAACACCACTGGCAGATGATCCATTGATGACTCGTGCCTTACTTTATCATTATGGTCAACAACAAGGTATCTTAGCCGACTACTATGGGTTACCAAAATCACAGGATTGGTCAAATTATGCCATCCGTGAAGAGGAACTCGCTGATTTTCCCCCTTGCTTTAGTACAGCCAGCACCACAGATCAAGAAGTCCCTTTTGCTTCGAGTAAGAGGTTGAGCAAACAGATCCCGGATAGTCGATTCAAACCTGTTTATGATTTAGAACATGATTTTTTGAAACAAACAAGCGAACCACAAGTCCAGACAGTCTTAAAGGAGTTATCCGATTGGTTATCCGCCAAAGAATCATTTTGACCAATTTCACATCAAGCTAGGAATAAAAAAGCCTATCCCTCAATAAACAGGATAGGCTTTCTCTTTTTACGCTTTATTTAAACCTTGTATCAATCAACTAGACATTAATTGTTATTGGTCATTCTTCACTTGCCATTCTAACTTATCTAGCAACGGCGTATAATCTACTTTGCTAAAATCAGTCACATCGAATGTATAGAGCGTCCCCAATTCAAATTGTTCATATTGCCGTTTATCGATGATCGCGCGAAACTCTTCTTTCGTAATATGATTCGTTCCTAACGATCGATCTGCTAAGGTATCTCCGTAATGGTAATGGTCCATGATATAGCTCAAATGACGCTCTGGATCACGATCTCTTTTGTAACGTCGTTGCCATAATACATCAAAGTCTGCATGCAAACGAATCGTAATCACTTCATAACCATATTTTTCAGCTAGTGCTTGTAAGGGACCTTTTTGTTTTTCACTAAATGGATACTCAGAAGCAATCACTTTCTTTCCTGCTTCCATATATAACTCCAACGCCTGATAAAAGAATGGATACACCTTCTTTTTTTCCTGCTCTGCTCGTTCAGCTAGATCATCAAAACCAAGAGATTCGGCATAATATTCCTTGATTTCATCTAAAGTAAGACGATACATCGTCGGAAACCGTTCGAAGAGTCGTTCCATCAAATAGGTTTTCCCTGTCCCAGGACTTCCTGCCAAAAGAAGCAAGTATTTTTTCTTATTAGCTCTTTCCTGCATAAATCTCACTTCCTGTATTCAAAAACAGTCCTATCTTGTGCTTAATGATTGCTTTTACTGCTTCGTTGGCTGGAATCACATTATGTCGCAACGACTTGCTGACTTCCGTTTCACCAAAGCTTTCTTTTGCTGTTTTGGTCCAATTGACTAGCAACTCTGTCCCAACATTGAATTTGCGGATGCCATGATTGATCAACTCCGGATAATCTTCCTCTTTCACACCAGTACCGCCATGGATCACTAAAGGAACATCCACCACTGCGTTGATTTCTTTCAATAGTGGAAGATTGACTTCTGTTTTTGATTTGAATTGCCCATGATTCGTTCCAATGGCAATCGCCAATGCGTCTACCCCAGTTGCTGCCACAAATTCCACTGCATCTTCAGGCTTCGTATAGACTTTATCATCTTCTGCTACATGGATTCCTTCTTCTGTCCCACCGATCGTTCCTAGTTCTCCTTCTACTGATACACCGTGTGCATGGGCATACTCAACCACCGCTTTTGTTTTCAGGATATTCTCTTTAAAAGGCAGATGCGAACCATCATACATCACCGAAGTATACCCACTGTCGATTGCTTGTTTGATATCAGAGAAATCACGTGCATGATCCAGATGAAGGACAGCGTCAACCATTTCTTCCTCAGCAATCGTTTTAACCACATTGACTAAAACATTCATCCCAATATATTTTGCCGTATCCACGCTTGTTTGAATAATGATCGGCGCACCCATTTCTTTTGCTGCCCGTAACATTTCCGGCAACATCTCTAAATTATGGGTGTTGAATGCCCCCACTGTGAAATTCAATGCTTCTGCTGTTTTCGTTACTTCTTTTAATGTCGTATACATCTCTTATATAGCCACCTTTATTCTTATTTATTTCCAGTAATCGTTAGTTTTTTAGCGATTTGTCGCATGTCGTCCATTTTACTCATGTAGCGATCAATCCCTTGGTCATCTCCTGCTCGCGCAGCTTCTGCTCTTTTTTCATTGTATAAAGACATCAATTTCTTATAGCCGTCATTGATACTTTTTTTCAATGACAAACTTTTTTCTAATTGCTCGATTGCTTGGTCTTTGTCCCCCAACTCAGCGGATTTAAGCCCAACTTCCTCGAATAATTTAGCTAATCGGTCTATTTCTTCTGTCTGATCGATTTCTTTTTTCAATTGTTCGATTGCGGCAAGAAGCGCTTCTTTCTCTTCAATTGAAAGCTCCTCGATTTCTACTGGTTGCTCTTTTTTCTTTTTTAAGAAGCCAAACATCATGATTCCCACTTTCATTTTAGAATGCTTTTAAAATCGGACTCAAGATCCAAGCGTAAAGTAACGCCGCCACTACCGTATCGACATCCGTTGCAGTAGCACTGACAAAACCCATCGAATTGAAGATCGTTACCAGTAACGCTGGCAACAACGTGATAAAGAATCCATGAGCGATACCACCGATGATTGCCCCTCGTCGTCCACCAACTGCATTACCGAAAATACCTGCAGTTCCACCAGCAAAGAAATTCGTCAACATACCTGGAAGAATCATCGCTAGACCAAACATTGGTAACACAAACATTGCAATGACCGTTCCGATCGTAGTGGTGATGAATCCTAAAATCACTGCGTTCGGACTATATGGGAAAAAGACAGGACAGTCCAACGCTGGAATGGCATCAGGAACTAGTTTCATCGCAATTCCACGAAATGCTGGCACGATTTCACCTAATAATAAACGGACACCCGAAAGCAATACATAGACACCTACAACAAACTGGATGGCTTGTAAGAAGGCAAACATGATATAGTTTTGACCACCAGATAACTCCGCGGCAAACGTCTCACCCGCAAACAATACTGTCACGATATAAAGTGGCACCATCACCACCATGACCGATAAATACGTGTCCTGTAAAAATTCAAAATGAGCCGGTAACTTGATATCTTCAATCGATTTCTTGTTCTCGCCTTTTTCACCAAAGATTTTCGCTACTCCAGCCTCAAATAAATAACCGATCGTACAAAAATGCCCCAAAGCGATATCATTTGAACCAGTGACCTTACGAATGATTGGTTGAGCGATTGCTGGCATCGCCACAGCAAAAACCGCTCCAACAAAACCACCAACTAAAATCAAGACCAAGCCACGTAAGCCGGCGAAATACCCAAATACTGTAGTCATAGTTGCCATCCATAAGATTGCCTGGCCAGTCAAGAAAATATATTTCCATCGAGTAAAACGAGCAAGTAGAATATTAAAGACAAAAATAGCTAAAAATGTTAATGCGATATCTCTACCTAAGCCTAATTCATTCATCGCTTGACCGTTGATGGCTTCAATGGATGGAATGATCCCCTCCATTTGGAATCCTTCTGTAAAAATTTGTCCAAAATACGTCAAGCTACCAACAATGATACTTGAACCGGCACTTAAAACTTGAAACCCTAACAATGTTTTCAACGTACCTGAAATAATTTGACCAGTTGACTTCTTTTGTAGAATCAGCCCTAACATTGCAATCAAAGCAATCGTGATTGACGCTTGTGTCAGAATGTTCTCAATGATGAAATTGATAACGCCCATAGTCTCTCCCCCTAATTTTTCTTAATTAAATGGCTCCTTTACTTTGTAAAACGGGTGTTAATTTTTCTTCGATCTCAACTTTTGACACGATATTTTTTAAATAAACCATGGCTGTTGTCGGATCAATCGTAAATTTTTCAAATTGCGAACGGAAATTCTCAGCGGTAATGATCACATCTGGTTTCATTGAAACCGCTGAAGAAATATCGCAGTGATCCAGCTTGGCTGTTACCCCTAGTTTGTTCAATACATCCTCGGCTGACATTTGAGCCGCAAAACTACTTCCTAGTCCTGCTCCACATACAAATAAAATATTCAATTTATTCATTTCACTCTCTCCTTCTATCTACTTAAATAGTAGTTGTTTAAATGAATCCACATTCGAACTTTCGATCAAACGATTCAATTTCGTTTCATCGTTGATCAACTCGATCAGCTCTTTCATGATCGTCAGATGGGAATACGAGTCGACTGCTGCTAAACAGAAAATGATTTTTACTGGATCCATCTCGTCATTTCCAAAAGCGATAGGCTGACGGATCGTAGCGACACTCACCCCTAACTTATTGACACCATCTTCTGGTCTCGCATGCGCTAATGCCAGGTGTTTACCGATGACGATATAGGCCCCATACTCTTCCACTGCATGGACCATCGCATCGACGTAACTCGATTCAATGATGTTTTCTTTCAGTAATGGCTTAGCCACTCGTTCAATAGCTTCTTGCCAATTTTCCGCGTGTTCTTGGATCAATATATGGTTATCTGTCAAAATGTCTTTTAGCATTGGTTGGATCTCCCTTTTATTGATTTCTAAATGATTTTGCTCAAATAATGTTTCTAGTTTGGTATAGATTGGACGATCGATCTTGCCGCCGCTTTCTTCCACGATTCGTAAAACATTGGCGAATAGTTCCGTTTGTCCATTTTCTGTTGGAATCATCCGCTGGACCTTTTGATGAAGGGACAAAAATTCTGCGACGATTGGTCGATTCGCATCGGTTAAAATAGGCTCCAACACAAGCAGCGGTTTATTCTGACCAGACAATTGAAACGTACTGAAAATCAGGTCGACATCTAACTTATCGACTAACTCCGCTTCTTTTGAACTCAATACAGCAACAACTTCAATCTGCGGGAATTTCTCTTTTAAATTTTCTGCTAATAGATTGCCTGTCGCCACTCCATGGTTACAAACCACCACTGATTTATAAATATACGTAATATTCTGTTTGATCGAGCTTGCGATCGTTGAAAAATGGATGACTAGAAAAGCCAGTTCATCGTCAATCACCCGCCCACCAACTACTTCTTCGATTGTTGGCACAAATAGAGCAACGGCATCATAGATTGGACCGTAATTCACTCGGATATTTTCTTTCAATGGATTCGTCACTTGGATGCGATGTTTGATTCGAACAATCAGAGCCGTCATATGTTTATAAAGATTTTCACACAGTATTTCTTCTTTCAAATGAAACGGAATATGGGTTTGTTCCTCCACGAACTTGATCAGTTGGATCGTTAACAATTGGGCTTGGACCCATTCAAGAGAATTGTTGATATCTTTTGTGCTAAATGTCTCAATCGTAAAGCGTAGATAGTTTCGTTCAACAGGGGGAATGTCCGTCAATTCAAAGTCAACAATGACCTGCTCAATAAACTCAGAAAAACGATTTTCCTCATCAGCGAGATTTTTCCAATTGATAGCTGAGATCAATTCATGCTTTCTGACTCGTTGTATCCAAATCATCGTAAACAACAGTAACTGATTTTTATAAATATCATCTTCTTGTTTCACCATAGTGTTTGTATAGATTGCTTCTAATTTTTTGATTTCTGACAGCGGAAAATAGCGATGGAAAATTTTTTGAGCTGCTGTGACTTTCGTGTCATTTCTTGCTGAAAAATCGATTCGCCCTAGATTCTTATTGATCAAGTCATAAATCATCGTCCTGATCGAACGCTCTGCCCCTTGATAAACCAACCCTTGTTTACCATAGCTAACAATCTCAATGCCATATTTGACCAAGTCAGCTCGTAAACGTCGCATATCTTCATCCATCGTACTTTTGGAAATCATGAATGCTTCTTCCTTACGGTTCAAATAAATCGGCTGTTGTTCATAAGCAATCGCTAACACTAGATCAAAAGTACGTTCATCACGATTCAGTAACTCCTCTTGATACGCAACCAATGCGTCTGCTAATCTTTTCTCTTCCTCTTTATTTAAACGCAGTAGAAACCCCTTTTTTCGAATCGTTTGGATTTCTGCTAATTGTTGCGCCCGCAACCAACTGTTTGCATCAAGAACATCTTGGCGAATCGTCCGTTGACTTACTTGGTGTTCTAATGCTAATTGTTCCGCTTTGATCGGATAGTGATAAGATCGAAATCTTTGAAGTAATTCAACCGTTCTAGTTTTCATATGATTGATTTTCCTTTCTGAACCAAGTATATGTTTGCGCTTTCAAATAAAAAAGTAGAACTTTCTGCCAATTAAGTTGGCAGAAAAGTACGAACTCACTTGCTCCTCTTTCAAAGAAGGTATAAAAAAATCACCTACCTTTGAGAAATGAGCCGCGCAAGCCAAAAATAGAACTCCTATTTTTAGCTTGCGCGGCTCATCTCCAGAAGTTTTTTCTGGGCGATTGCTTATTCGATTGTATAGAAATAACTATTTGTTCCAACAAAATAGCTACCTCTTCACTCGTTTTAGTTGTTTGATCCCTACCAATAGAATCGCTAAATAATTGAAGAAATAACTTAATCTTTGACAAAAACCTAGTTTATCTAAAATTGGAAGATGATTCAGCACGGGTATCCTTGCCAATCCGTAAATCAACGCACTAAGCAAACTCAAAATTACTACGAGGACATAACTTCTGCCGATTGGTTGATCTGCCTCTTTTCGATAAAGCAACAAAGCAAAAACTGGAAATAAAAGAAATCCAGTATAACCTAAACTAGAACCAATATTATGCACCCACGATGAAAAATCCCATGAAGTAGCCTGTGTATTGAGACTAAACAAGCCTGTAAACAGGCAGTCTCCGATCGCATAAAAGCTTAATGAAACCACTAACCACTTCGCTAAACGAGTAGATATGTTTGCAAATGACGTATACAGTGCAGGTAAGGATAAAACAAACAAGATTCCTGAAATAACAGAAAAAATAAGAAAAGACCCTCGCACTGGACTTGCTACGTCACCAAACACGCTGATCGGCATTGTCAATTGATCTAACCCTGGGTAGAACAACCCCAGAACATAGGGTGTCGAAAAATCACTCAACACGCCTAAAAATAAAAAATATATCCCATATCGTCTCAAAAAGTCCATCTTCTCTTCCGTTCTATTTTCTATTCTCATATACAGAATAACATTTTCAATTTAATACCAAAACAAAAAAATTCTTTCTATTCTGACACATTGAGTGGTTCAGAATGTAAGAATTTTTTTGCAATACTTGTTTACTTTCTCTACTATTACGTAAGATTATCCTGCCAAAATCAATGACTCACGTCAACTTAGGTTAAGTTAATTGATAATGAATTGCTTCTTTATACGTTTCAAATAATTCGGCATTCAATTGATCCCCACCATCTATATTAGCAGAATAGAAGATCGGTGGATGTTCGATTCCTTCAGCAATCAACCGTTCACAAACTTCTACAATGATCGTATTGAGAATTGACGCACCAATGACCGTAGAAGAAGGTCCGACTTTTTGTGATAATCCGGTTAGCTCACAACAAGCATCGCCAACATCCCCATGGTTATCGATCACGACATCTGCTTTAAAAGGAATCGTTTCAGCTAGCGCTGTTCCATACCCTAACACTTATGTTTTATGAAATAAACTACTCCATGCGATTCTTCTCCTAATATCTCTCTAAAAATTCTTGGTGAAGGAGTCAACTCTCGACTTTTGTGTTTATTTTCTCAACAACCCTACAAATAACCACAGTTATCATTGATTCTATATTGAATTTCGTTATGTTCTAAGTTAGGATATTGTTATCTGCCTTTCTTTGAAAAGGCTATCATTTTTTGTTTTATGTACAATATTTGAAAGGTGTTTACGATTTTGAGAAAAAAATATAGAAAAGATTACGGCTCTCTAACTATTTTTATTGCCTGTGCGATGATCATTTTGCAAAGAGTGCTAAATTCTGCAATAACGATTCCTGCATATTCCATTAATCCCGGAAGGTTTTATCTTTATTCCTTTTTACAAGCGACTGTTGTTATTGGGACCAACTTAATTCCACTTTATCTGGGGTATCATTATAAAAAAATTGCACAGTTGAAAGTCTATCATTACTTAAGCAGGTTTTCATTCATTTATATCTTGTCTGCTTTAGTTGCGAATATCTTTTTTTATGTTCAGTCTAATGTATTGAATCTAAGAGACTATTGGTTGCTATTTACACCAATCAGTCAAAACTATTTGACCTATGCCGTATCTTGTATTTTACTTTTCATCAGCATCCCTTATGTCATCCGTTTTTTAGAAAAGCAACCTTCACCTACAATAAAAAGATTTTTATTATTTTCAACCTTGCTGCTGGTAGGTAGTTCAACACTGTTCAATAAAGATCCCTTTGCTTTACAAAATGGCAACAATATTATCTGGATTTTCTATCTATTTTTATTTGGCTATGGGCTAAAGAAATGGAAATGGGACGAAAAAATTCGTTTTAAAATCCCTCAAGCTTTTATTGCTTTACTGTTTTTAGTGGGAACGATTCTATTTATGGTTCAAATTTCATTGATCGTACGAGGAAATGCAGATACAGCTACACGGTTTATTACGCCTCATTCACTTTTTACCATGTATTACACCGTCACGTCCTTTCTGTCATTTGAACTAATATCTGAAAAATTAAAACTAAAAGCTTCGGGGACTTTTCTAGCTACGCTCTTGATCGTTACTCAAATCGTTTGTAACTGGTCCCTAGTAACCTATCGTGTCTCCGTATTCATGAAGCGGGAATTCCCCAATTCTGGAAGAGCTTGGTTACTGAACCTTGGACAATTTTTCGGCTATTATCTCTTAGCTGTCTCACTATTATGTATCGTTCTATTTTATCTACAAAAAATCCGATTCGTCCAACGACTGATCGAATTCTTTGCTTTTGATTCCCTCGATGAACTTGCTGCCAAATGTCATGGAGTTAAAAACTGGATAGTTAGTCACAAAAGCTACTTTTTCGTTGCACTCTTTTTCTATTTGTTCACATTTACACAAATATTTTTATTGGAGCAAAGAGAAACTTGGAAACAATCAATCAAAATTGCACTTGAAATTTTCACTCAACGACAAGCCCCGATGGTTTTGACCGTTTTGATTATTATGGGATTCTTTTTCTTGCTGTTACTACTTGCTAATCGATTTTGGTACGCTTTTACAGCAACCTTGATCATTAATTTACTGCTGACCATTTCAACTATCCTTAAAATGGAAATGCGTGAGGAACCTGTCTTTCCATCTGATTTAAAAATGTTGGCTGGGCTATCTGAATTGATGTCTATGGTCAGTCCGATCGTGTTCATTGCTGGTGGTCTTGTTTTGATTTTCTTGACCTTTACCAGTGTGATCATGCAGCGTCGTTTACAAAAAAAATATTCAGTGAACGTTCATTGGAAACGCCGTATCATTGGAATTCTTTTATTATCATTCTGTTTTTCTGGTGTGTTTTTTATCAATCAAAAAAATTCACCTTCATTTATTTTATTCAATTTATTTAGAGTAAACAAAACATTCCTTGATCAAAAAAGTGCCGTAAAAGACAACGGTCCGATCATTCAATTTTTAAATAATATTGATATTCAAATCATGGAAAAGCCTGAAGGATATTCAGAAGAAGCCATTAATGAAATCATGGAAAGATATAATACACGGGCACAAGAAATCAATCATACAAGAAATGAATGGTTAGCAAATCAAACCATTATATTAAATCTAAGTGAAAGTTTCAGTGATCCTGACCGTGTACCAAATCTAACCGTACACAATGATCCAATTCCTTTCGTTAAAAGTAAACTGGCAGAGGAAACAAGCGGATTGATGCTATCCGTCGGCTATGGCGGTGGAACTGCCAATATGGAATGGGAAGGGCTAACTGGTCTAAGTATCAGTAATCTATCTGCTTCCTTGGTCACTCCTTACACACAATTAGTTGAACGCCAAGATATCAGTCCAAATATTACTAATCTGTTCGATGAAAAAATCGCTATCCATCCATTTACAGCAGCTCTTTATCGCCGGAGACAAGTCTTCGACAAATTTGGATTTGATCAGTTTTATTATGTAGATGGTCCAGATGAATTAGCCTATACAGATACGATTGGAAGGAATCCCTATATTTCCGATGAATCTGCTTACAAAGATACGTTGAGAGTATTGAAAAGTAACTTGGAGTCTTCCCAATTCATCCAGTTGACCACGATGCAAAACCATATGCCTTATGATGATTATTATGATGAATTAAATTATACAGCTGAAGGGACCGCTGTTATTGCAAGCAGATATAGCGAATTACAAACATTTATGCAAGGTCTCCATTATACCGATGAAGCAGTCAAAGAATTTATTCAAGAAATCGATAAAATTGAAAAACCGATCACCTTTGTTTTTTATGGGGACCACTTACCCTCATTATACAGTGGAAATGATTCAAGAAGATATGGATTAGAGCAACGACAAACTGATTATTTTATTTATAGTAATAAATATAGTCGTGAACAAAGCAATCAATTATTTAAAGAAGTGGTTTCACCAAACAATTTCGCTCCAATGGCATTGGAACAAGCAAATATCAAAGTGACTCCTTATTATGCACTGCTTACAGATGTAGCAAATCAACTACCTGCGTTGACAATCGATCCTACACAAAGCGTGTCTAATCGTTTTAATGGAGAGCAAATATTCGTTACAGAAGAAAAACAAATGATCTATCTTCAGGACTTGCATAAAGAGCAACAACAACTTTTTACTGATTATCAATTGATACAGTATGACCTTGTAGCTGGTAAACAATACAGTGCTTCATGGGCAGAGCAAGGTATTCAAGATTATCAGAAATAGTCACTTCTTCAAAAAAGACACTAGCATCCAACAATCATATGATTTCGGACGCTAGTGTTTTTCTCTTAACTGTGTCTTGTCAAAATTGCTTATCGCAGGATAAATTTCAGTGATAGAAAGAATCACGCAAGAATTGGTACTCTGAATCCTATCAATTCAATTCACTCAAGCGACTTTTTATCGAAACATCCTCCCCATTTCTTTTTCGAGCACCTAATTCCCCAATTGCTGTAAATAATAAATCACTTGAAGAATTTAGCGCTGTTTCAACTGAATCTTGGATGACACCTATAATAAACCCGATTCCTACAACTTGCATCGCAATGTCATTTGAGATCCCAAATAGACTACAAGCTAACGGAATAAGCAATAATGAACCGCCAGCTACTCCAGAAGCACCACAAGCAGCTAAAGCCGCCAAGACGCTTAAAATTAATTTCAAGCCAAAAGAAGCTTCAATACCTAGCGCTTGGACAGTCGTTAAAGTCATTACTGTAATCGTAACTGCCGCGCCCCCCATGTTGATCGTTGCTCCTAATGGAATCGAGATTGCATAAGATTCTTTTGTCAATTTCAGCTTTTCTGCTAGCATCATATTGATTGGGATATTCGCCGCAGAACTACGTGTAAAGAAAGCAGAAATAGCACTTTCCTTTAGACAAAAGAAAATCAATGGATAGGGATTTTCTTTGATAAATAAAAAAGTAAGTACTGGATATACTACCAAAGCAACAAAAAGCATCGTACCTACTAAAACAAGAACTAGTTGAAGGTACTCAGCCAAACCAGAAAGTCCTGTCGTTGCAATCGATTCATAGACTAAACCTAAAATACCGATCGGCGCAAAAGAAATAATCAACTGAACCACATGTGATAAGGCAACTGAAACTTGATCAACAACTTCTTTAGTTGCTTCCGTACGTGTGCGTAACGCCAACCCTAATAGTACAGCCCAAAATAACACACCTAAATAATTAGAATCAATAATTGCTTGAATTGGATTTTGAGTCACGTTGGTCAACATCGTAGATAAAACAGTGCCTATATTTTGAGGCGCTTGTTCCGAAACTGTTTCTTTTAGCGTGATCGGTACTGTAAAAATAGAGCTAGTGATCACCGCAACAAAAGCAGCTAAAAAAGTGCCCCCTAGATACAAGCCTAAAATCGGCTTCACAAATGTTTCGTTCCCCATCTTGTGTTTCGCAATCGAAGCTGCAGTCAAGAAAAACACTAACAACGGCGCGATTGCTTTTAAACAACTAACGAACAACGTTCCTAATAAACCAATAAATCCCCAGGTTGGTAAGAAAATACCAAATACTATACCAATTAAAATACCACAACCAATACGTTGAACTAAAGAAAGCTTCAAAAATTTCTCTAACAAACAATCACCCCTTTATAGTTTAACAACCATTCTAACATCTTCATGAGAGAAACAAAAGGATAATTTTCAGAAAATTCTTGTTATTTATCGTTATTGCTAGCTACTTGATTTTTATCACTAGGTTTCCTCTAATTGTTCTATCTCCTACTTTTTATTTAATTCTATTAAAAAATTTATCTTCAGAGTCGTTTATAAAATAACATAAGTATGATATAATGATATGAAACATTATTTTTCAAGTATAGGAGAAAAAAATGAAAAAAAATAAATATCAACTAATAGATATCATGTTTATGCTTTGCTTAAGTATGATCTATGTACTACCTTTATTTTTGTCACGAGGAATATTACATAACCCATCACAGGACACATATTTTCATTTATCACGTCTGGTTGGTTTAGATAATGTATGGGATTCTCCAGTAAATTTTAATAATTTTGCCAACCACGGGACTATGGTAAACGTTTTTTATCCTTGGTTCACTCTTTATCCCGCTAGTTTTTTCTTTAAAATTACAGGTAATCTTGTTTTAAGTTATAATTTATACTATTTCTTGATAACATTTTTAACAATGCTAATAGCATACTTCTCAATGAATCGCTTAAAAAACAACAGACACATTGCTCTGCTATTTTCTGTAATATATACATTTGCCGGCTATCGTGCAATTGATATCTTCTATAGAGCCTCGCTAGGCGAAGCAGTTGCTTTAACTTTTCTGCCTCTCATATTAGTTGGTTGTTATGAAATCTATATTGGGGACTATAAGAAGTGGTATTGGCTCACTATAGGTATGACATTAGTGATCTACACACATTTACTTTCGGTAGTAATGGTTACAATGTTTATAGCTCTCACCATCATTGTATCTTTTTATTTTTGGAATAATAAAGTACCCAGATTGTTAAGTTTATTAAAAGCAACCTTAACTACCTTTTTATTAAGCGCTGCTTTTTTAATTCCATTCATCCAGCAATCTCACGCCCAAGAACTCAAGGTCCCTCAAGGAAGAGATTTAGTAGGTATGGCTCCTAGTGATATGCTCTCTCACATTTTAAACAATAACTATAGAAATTATACGATTGGATTATTTATTTTTATTGGATTATTAGCAACTTTACCTTTTGTAAAAAAATTACGAGTAGCTGATAAGTTCATTTTTGCTATCGGTATATTTACACTTTTCTGTTCTACTAGCTTGTTTCCTTTGAGATTACTAAATGATACACCTATAAAGTGCCTACAATTTATTTGGAGATTGAATGGGTTCACTTCATTATTTTTAGCTTATACAATCAGTATCTTGATCTATTACAATCTATATAATAAAAAATATGTGGTGAAAATCATTGGCGTTACTCTAATTGGTATCACACTTCATTTTTCAGGAATAATCAATATGGTAACGAATAATGACTCATTAACTCGTATCGAACCTGAAAATGCTATTTCTGCTGCACAAAACTATAACCATACTGACTACGCAAACAAAGAATCACTAAATCATCCAGATGTTATTAGCGATCATAAATACTTTCTTGATAACCAAGAAATAAAACCCGCAACTTCTTTTACTAGTAGTAAATATAAAATTATAGTTGAGAATAAAAAGGAAGAAAAAGCAGTCTTAACCACGCCACTTTATCGTTATGAGGGACAAATGGCAACAGTCAATGATACTCCAGTTAAAACTCATTTATCTTCAATAGGTACGACTGAATTAGTAGTTCCACCAGGTAAAAGCACAATTGTGATTACGTACACCTATACAAAGCTTGCTATTTTTTCAAGGTATCTCTCTTTAATTTCATTGGTTATTTTCCTGATTTTCATCTTATTTAACCCCTACAAATCTAAGTCAGAAACCTTAGTATAAATCGTGTTATAAATAGTATTTTTAGTAGTTGAATGACGTTTGAGCATCACATATTTCACTAAATACAAAAAAGCAGGACTAAAGGATCGCGCTTGATTCTTTAGTCCTGCTTTTTTTGCCTAATTTATTTCATATCGTTTGCTCGTTCATACCGCTAAAACTCTCTATCAATCCAAAAATATCGGTTGAATAAAGTCCGCTTGCCACCTTTTGTCTTTTTCAGAGTAGTTGAAATACCATACTTGTGAGAAATACAGCCGTTCTCGCTTATCACCCGAAATCAATTGCTGGTTCTTTCGATCAACTAAATAATCAAAACAGCTAAAATCGATTCGAATAGAAAAACTATTTTCATTGATTTGTCGATAGTTGCCCAATTCTTGAATAGTTATTTTCGTTGTATGATTTCTTACACCTTCGTCTTTATTTTTTTGTAGCACCTGCTGATGTTCTTCAAACAATCTTGGTGTGTAACAGTTCTTGACTTTTTCAGGCGCTTCTTCTTCCCAAGCCTTTTGTATTGCATAAAATACTCTGTTGATCTCAGAAAGTAGTTTTTTCTTTTCGCGTTTTGTTCCTGGCATTCTTGATAACAAATCATTGAATTCCACGTATTGTACACGCTTTTTTTTAACTAAAGGAAATACGATTATACTTCCTAATGATAAGCCAATATAGAGAAAATTCTCTGATTCACTCATGCTAGTAGTTGATCGATCATCCCGATAATAGGAATTGGAACCGCCACCAGAGCCACCACCTGTTGAACCACCACCATGACCGCCTGCTACAGCAAAAGCTTGAACGGGCATAAAAAATAAAAAAGCCATGATCAATAGACAAATCACCTGATAATTTTTCTTCATCTGGACCCTCTTTCCCAATCCCCCACGATGATAGCTTATCAAATAATTATTATAAGATTCCTATGGAACAATGAATGATTTCCTAATTTTTCTTTGGTTGGTAGGATTTCATGTTTTACTACTCAAGAGCTATCTCTGATACGTTTACTATTTTGAAAGTAATCTTTTCTTTATTACCATAAATTCTTCTTCTGTAATGATTTTTTGTTTTAACAATTCATACGCTTTTTCAATTTGTTCAATCAGATTCTCGTCTTCAACCATACTTTTTGATGAATTTGAGTCCGTAATCGTGACTTCTTCATCCTGTAAGATTATCAAATCTTCCTTTAAATTTTCTTCAGAATAGTCCAGTCCTTTTCTTAATTCATTTTTTAACCTCTTAGCCATCGGTTTCATTGAAAAATAATTTAAACTTCCAGATACAACACCACCTACCACAGGAACAGCTTTAGAAACACCTTTTGCAAAGGTCGTTTTTGTTAGCTTGGTGCCGAAGATTGAAAGAACTTTTTTTATTACTGGATAATAAATCGTTTTAGTCATGGCTTTTTGTGGTATTTTGGTCAAAGCTTGTGTAGATAGTTTTCCAGATAAAATTCGGACAGCAGAGCCAGCAGTTGTTACACCCAACATAATACCTAAATACAAGATCAAAGTTTCTTTAGCTTCTTCAGTTAGCTCTCCTTGTTGATTCCAAATATCTTTATACCCATAAATATAAGAAATTTCTTGTGCTAACTTTAACGAATAGCCATAGAACTGTGTAATATCAGCGGGAATCGTCGCTGCCATTGCTAGTCCTCCAGGCAAGCCTGTGGCAAAAGAAAGCGTACTTGATTGAGCGACTATCGAGTGTATTCTACTGTCAGCAACTTGATCCAATTTTTCTTTAGACAAGAATGCTTGCGGACCTTTTTCAATCAGTTGATCAATATTTTCTACTTTTTCACCAAACGCTTTCACTAAAAATTCTGAACGATTTACTTTTACAAGCGGTAACTTTAATGACTCATTTACGACTTTCAGTGCTAAACTCTCACTACTCTCCATGTCCTTCACTCCCTATATAAGATAACGAAAAATCCTTTTAACAAATCATTCTTTTAAATAGAACAGCCTCACCTATTTCGATAGTTATTTTACACTGTCATTCTAATATAAAATAACTCAATATTTATTAATTTCTTAATTGACGATTTTAAACGCATAATCGCTCATTTTTCATTAAAAAAATAAAGGTTATGTTAAAAGAAACGATTGTTTTAGACTTTACAAACAAGTAAAGCACAAGAAGCAAGTTTCTTAGGAACGATAAAAGACTTTAGCCTAGATCCTCTTTTAATATTCTACGATTTATTTCTTTCAATCATACAGATTAAGGAACAATGAATCTTCCTTCTTTCATTTGTTTTTTTAGTATTTTTATCGCTTTCTTATATGTAAATGGCCGAACAGAATCCTGTAATAAAATAATCACAAAACAACCAAGCGAAACAATTATCGCCAAATCGACGGGTAGCATCTCACTAATTAAACAAATAAAGAAACCTATTATATAGCCAGCTATCAAAACTAATTGCGTACACCAAATTATTTGTAGATCCCCTTGATTAGCAATTATTTTTTTCACTTGTTTTCTGTCGAAATCTTTATATATTTTTTCTCCTTTTATTTTATTCATTATCGTTAAGCCTATAGCTTTAGCAGCTAAATAACCTATCGCGGAAAACAGTATGTAATTGATGATAGGTGGTATGCTAGACATGAAATCTAACTTTTTAGTAAGGAAAGGAATAACTATCATGGAACCAAATAATCCTAATAATACTACTAGAGATTTTGAATATTCTTCATGTTCCCCCGTAAATTTTTGTGTAAAAAGTTTTTGATTGTTAAAATCAAAATAGATGGTTTCATTTGTTGTTCTGCGTAGTAACGGTACCACATTCTCTTTCATCCGAATACACCATCCTTTGTTTTTCCAATTGTTTATTCTGACTTTTCTGATCATCTTTATCAAAAATCATTTTATATTTTACTTTTTTTGTTGAATATATTTTGCCATTAAATATAGTACTCACAAGAATAAATACGGTAAGAACAAATAATAATCTTTCTTGTATTATAAAAGGAATGACTAGCGTAAACATGCCATAAAACAGAAGCAAACCTATACATACTATTAATGCCTTTACATAATGAATTATTTTCATTCTCCTCACCACCATTTTAATTTTTTTTGTGTAATGATCAGTGGAGTAATTGCATATCCCTTACCTATACGCTTTAAAGAAATACCTCTTTTTTCTAATTCCTTTATTAATTTATTTTTTCGCCAATAAGATACAACAGAAAGACAAATGGCTAATGCTAACCAGAAGAAGAATAAATTGATGATTCCTTCCAACATATCTATTGGCAAATTGCTTTTGCCCCAAAGCCAATTCTGTGGAATAAAGTCCCTCACTAAGCTGCTTAAAGGAAGTCCAATGGCTACTCCTAAATAACTTTTTTCTGATTTTTTCTTGATTTGCTTCTCCATTTCTAAACCAGAAATACTAAATTTATACAAAGAAATATTAGCTTGATATATTTTTCTACTGACCCTGTATTGCTTGAAACCTAACATGAAATTATTTTGCCTTATTAAATATTCTTCATTATCATCTGAAATAAATAAACACCAGCCTGGAATCACTCTTTTTTTATCAAAGCTTAAATTTCTAATTTCACCGTCTTCTATTTTCATATCATTTACTCAAGATACACTTTCTAACATTATATATTTCACATCATTATTAACGAACCAAACTTTACCATTGAACAAAATAATTTTAACTATATAAAAACTCAACAAACTTAGCAATCTTGCTTGTACTAAAAAAGGGATTATAAACAAAAAAATGATTGTAAAACTAATAATCAAAGCTAGACCTACTAGATTATTTATTGTCCATACTTTTTTTGTATATTTAGAATTATTAATCAGATTTACCCTTCCCACAAAATTTACATCAAAACCATTATTCATCATTTCAAAAAGAAAAATTCTTTTTCTAAAGAATGAACAAAAGTACAAGCAAACTATTATAGTTAGCCAAAAAAACAATAGATTTTTTATACCTATAGAAAAATTAAAAGATTGATCAGAATTACCCCATAACCATTCAACTGGAATTATTTTTCTTATTATTGGATATGATACTAAAGCAATAGCACGACCTATGTAATTATTGTTTGATTTTTCCTTATCCTCTTTTTCCGCCTCTTTGCAGTCAACAGAAAAACTCTTTAAAGGCGTATTAGATTTATATATTTCTCTTTTTAAATGATAGTTGCCCAATCTTAACAAATTAGAGTTTTGTCGTACAAAAAATTCCTCATTGTTTTCTGTTACTAATAACAACCATCCACGAATAATTTTATTTTTATGAAATGCAATATTGTATATTTTGCCCTCAGCAATTTTACGCTTATATTCCATCAAATATTCCTCCAATAAAACCGCTAACCCCTTAAATAAAATTGCTTATCCAGACACTACCGTTTCCCCACAATAGCTACAAAATCTCTAATAGTTTTGACTTCGTCTTTTAAAATCTAGTATTTAGTTTTACTATTAATTGGTTTAAATGTCATGATTGTACTTAACAGTATTCTTACATAGATATGATAAAGTAAAACTAATTTTTCGCATTCTATTGGCCATTTTTTAATTTTTTATCGAGAAGTATACTGTGTTCTCAATTTGACAAGTTTTTTACTGATCGTCGTTTCTTACTACTTTGTATTTTACATTTATATCTGGAACTTCTCTTAAATTTGATATGATTTTTCCAAATATCAACGAAATGGTAGGTGATACTAATGAAACAAAAGTAACTACCCAAAAGTCACCTGATAAAATTGCGGATATAAATAGGTAGCTTACAAACATACCATATACACATGATAAAAAATTACTCAGAACCACATAAATTTTTGACTTTGCATTTTCAACAAGTACTAACTTTACAATTGTCGTATCTTTAACTATTTCTTGCACTTTTTTATTGCTGTGTAATAGTCGAGAGATTGATACTATTCCATATGTACTAAGAAGACTGCCAATCAATAGAGCTAAGTATATTGATTCTAGATAGCCCAAATATATAAGAAAAGGACTAATTACAATGACTCCGAAAATCCCATAAGATTCAGGAACGTAAAATTGTCTTTCAGGTATTTTTTTACCTTCAATAATTTCTTCTAATCCAGTTACTTTATAAGCAGTCCAACTTTTTTCCCAAGTGTTGTTATAAAAGTTACTGAACGGAAAAAAATTTCTAAACCTAATTAACTTAAAATAATCAACAATGTACGATTCATCATGTAATTCCAGTAAATAATATCTACCATTAATTCTTTTAATATCTTGGACACAGTTGTTTTCTATCATTTAAAGCCTCCTCCAAGTTTCTCAGTTGATTATGAAAAATTAAAAAATGCAAAATTAGATTCTGCTATTACACCTTGCGGATAACCTAATGCAGAATAGTCAAAATAGCCAATTGTTCCTTCATTATTAAAAAGCTGTGCCCGTCCAACAATAATAAGTTTGATGTCTCCACCTTTTAACAGCACTACGCTTCCCAATGGTAAAATATGTTTATTGATCATGAAATTTCCCCTCCTTCATTTGTTTTTTCAGTATTTTACCTGCTTTGATTCCTAAATTTGATGGTACTATTTTTCTTAAGGTTGCTAAACTGAACACACAAAATAAAAGTGCTATAAAGTCTTCACCTCTTAGCATATGCTCAGAAATCGAAATAATAGAAACAAAGAATACTCCTAAAGTCAATAACGTCTCAACAAACAACAACATCCAAAACTTTCGAGAATTAGATACAACTCCTTGAATTTCATTGGGAGAAAAATTTCTATATTCTTTTTCTCTCAATGAATTAGTCATCATTATTTCTATAAAAACATGTGCTAACACATATCCTAAACATAATACAAGAAGTAAACTAACTAAAACTGGAAAAATAAGTACTCTATCTAAAATGGTTCCAAAAGTCGTCATTCCTGCCATAAGAAATTGACTTGTCCAAAAAGTTCTACTCTTAGAGTAGCTTCTTCCTGATTTTTCCGTATAAGCACCTTTAAAATGTTGTACATACGGAGTGTTCTTTTCAAAATCAAAATATATTGATGAATTTCCTGATATTTTTAAAAGTGGAACTATTTTCTTCTTTTTCACCTTAATATACTCCCTAGTAATTATTTCCATTATGGAACATCCAATTCTGCGTGTACCTGATGAAATCGTTGTTGAAATGCTTGTTGCTTTACTTCATACTCCTTCTGCAGCTAAATTGCATTGGACATGCCTCGTTGGATACCTTTATGATTCGAATCAGAGAGTTGGCGACAACCTTTTTGAAGTACTTTTTCTAATTGAAAAAGTTGGTTTTTTAACATACGTTTCTCCTTTGCTAATTTATCTTGTTGCTGTCTGTTGACATTCATTCACCTTCCTAGAGATTTGATTGTTGGTTTCTTGAAACATTCTTTCTTCATAAACGATAGGTGTTTGTCCTTTAGATGTTGATCTTCTTAAACTAAATACGCATTTCATTAAAAAACTTTTCTCTTTACTTAAAAGCCACATAAAATAACTTATCAAATATTTATTAAATATTCCACACTCTTTAATTTTAATATGAAAATACCTCTAAATTATTAATATATCATAAAATATCGTTTTAGTTTCATAATCGTTTAAATAACTAAAATTAATTTTAGTTATCTTATATATATATT
>NZ_JAFLWG010000030.1:0-1209 GCF_017316315.1 Enterococcus sp. DIV1298c
AAAAGAGATATCCAAATTGATAGAATTAAGTCGACCAAAACCAACTCATCAAGAAAGGATATCTCCATGGACTATCATACTAAAAAATTACTCGGTTTAACAGATGAAAATATCATTTTCCCTACAGATTGGCTTTCTGAAAAGAAAGAAGGAGGGATTACCTCCCATTTGATTCATGGTCGCTTAGATTACACTCCCTCTTGCTGTACAAGATGTGGGATTAAAAACGAAGGACAAGTAATTAAGTATGGTACTCACCAAACCACGATTCAATTACTGCCGATTCGTTCAAACAAAACTGTCTTAAGTCTTAAAAAAACTCGCTTTCTATGTAAAGAGTGTGGCGCAACTTTCTCCGCTGAAACTTCTTTAGTCGATCGAAATTGTTCGATTTCTGTCAACTTGAAACGAAAAATCATGGCAGAATTAGCGATCAACTCTAGTAGAAAAGACATTGCCATCCGGTACTTCGTATCGGATGTAACGATTTTACGCATCATGAAAGTAGCCGTGAAGAACGTGAAAGTCTGCTTTGACTACTTGCCTTCTGTTCTTTGCTTTGATGAATTTAAAGCGATGAAATCTTGTGTTGGGAAATGAGCTTTATCTTCATGGATGGCCAAACCAATCAGATTCTAGGTCTTCTTGAAAGTCGTAAACTTGCTTATTTACGTACCTATTTCTCTCGCTACACCCGTCAAGCAAGAGAAAATGTCCAATATATCGTCATGGATATGAACGCTCCTTATTTTGAATTAGCGAAAAGTATTTTTCCCCATGCACAAATTATCACGGATCGCTTTCATATTATCCAACATATCCACCGGTCATTGAACCATTTACGGATTCAAATCATGAACACGTATCGCAAGATCGATCGCCTGAAGTACAAACGATTCAAACGTTTCTGGAATTTGCTTCTAAAGGATTCTTATCTATTAAATAGCTCTCATTACCGTTATGATTATTCCTTTAAGCGACCAATGACTGAAAAAGCGATTGTCGATGAACTACTGAGCTATTATTCCACCTTGAAGCTGGCTTATGACACCTGCCAACTCCTTCTTTATCATTATAAACAAAAGGATACGAACTACTTTTTCGAAGTGGTGAACACCTTAGATACACAACTTCCTGAGTGGTTTCGTAAGAAGCTCACTTTCTTCAATAAATATAGAACAGGCATCGCGAATGCCTTTCAAACACCCT
>NZ_JAFLWG010000031.1:0-16206 GCF_017316315.1 Enterococcus sp. DIV1298c
AGAAAAATAAAAGAATTCGAGAAAAAACAATTAATCAAACGAAAAAAAAATAAAGTAACACTTTTGAAAAAATTTGGTGAAACATATAATAATCTTATTTAAGTATTTACTGCAATTACTATCTCCTCAGTATTTTATTCTGAAATATTAATTTTAGTAAGTTAATGTATATAATAGTCCTTTATCTACGCATTTTAAAAATATGACTCGAGAGACTTCTTTTATTAAATAATTTAGCACTTGTAAACTTAGATCAAGTCGTACTAAAATATATTGATCTAGCAAATAGCAAATTTAGAATAACAATTATTCCAGATAAGAGAATCTATATAGAATATAGAAAATGATATGGTATTTAGTGTTCATACGATGATTCTAAGGTCATTTAGGATTTATAGGTTATATAGTTGGTCAAACAGGTCGAATTAGAACCTACTTACTAATAGCTAATCTAGTTGAGTAAAGAAAAGTCAGACATTTTTGTCTGATTTTTTTTCGGTAGTTCCCCTTTACAAAAGCGAACGTACGGTTGTTTAATTGTGTTGAAATAGGGGAGATTTATTATGCTTGATTACTCAAATGAACCAGTAAATGATTACTACTTAATTGATATGAAGTCGTTTTATGCGAGTGTTGAGTGTGTAGAAAGAAATTTAAATCCATTAACAACTGCTTTAGTCGTTATGAGTTGAGCAGATAATACAGGGGCAGGGCTTAATTTAGCAGCGTCACCAACTGCCAAAAGTAAATATGGAATCACAAACGTTAGTAGACCACGTGATTTACCTTATCCTTTGCCCAAAGAATTACACATTGTACCCCCAAGAATGAACTTATATATTAAAAAGAATATGGAAGTAAACAGTATTTTTCGGCAATACGTCGCAGATGAAGGCTTATTGATTTATTCGATTAATGAGTCGATTCTAAAGGTAACAAAATCGCTGAACTTATTTACGACACCTGGTACAAGAAGTGAGAGACGAAAACAGCTCGCAAGATGGATACAGTTACAGTTACACGTTTACCGTCAAACTGGTTTGATCGCGACCGTAGGTATTGGTGATAATCCTGTTTTAGCTAAATTAGCCTTAGATAATGAAACCAAGCATAATAAGGGATTTATAGCGGAATGGACGTATCAAAATGTGCCAGAAAAAATTTGGGCGATTAAAGAAATGACGGACTTTTGGGGTATCGGATCACGCATGAAAAAAAGATTGAACTACATGGAGATTCTGAGTATTAAAGATTTAGCCAATTTGGACCCATACGCGCTCAAGAGGCAACTAGAGGATATTGGACTACAGCTCTATTTTCATGCGAATGGGGTTGCTCGAACGGATATCGCAGAACCAACTAAAGAGAAATCTTATGGGGATTCTCAGGTGCTACCGAAGGACTACACGAGGAAAGAAGAAGTTGAGATCGTGGTGAAGGAAATGGCAGAACAAGTGGCTGCACGTATTCGACAGTATAATTGTTTTTAGGTTAATAAATGTAATATCTAGTTAGTAATATATTGCATTATCATTTCAATTATATAGAAAATTTACGTTTTCTATACAGTTGAATGCAAATTAATATTTAATAATAAAAACACATACAAAGTCGACTAACTTGGCTTTGTATGTGTTTTTATCATAATCAAGACTTCTTCTTTTAATTGATCAAAGTCACCATCATAAATAGCAATATTTATCACTAAATCAATTGCTTTTTTCTCTGGAATAGTTAGAACGTAACCATTAATCTTTAGGAATACAAATAATGCTAAGAAAGCAGTTCTCTTATTTGCATTATGAAAGGGACGTTTCTTAATCAATTGTATCAGTAGCATCGTTGCTTTCTCATAAATGGAAGCGCTAATTTCCTCACCAAAAGCAGTTACTTGTAGTTGGCCAACACACATTTCTAAAGCATCAGGATCTTTTACACCAATTGGTTCATTAGGAGAGTATTTCTTTATCTGGATCACATTCATTTTTATGATATCTCTAGCTTCAAGATACTTTACGGTCATTTATCCACCAGTTCTTTGAAAGTTGTGTCATAATCCATTAATGCTTGGGCGATTGCCACATCGATTTCATCAGATATAGGCTGTTTCTTTGTAATTGCAGCCTTCAGTTTCTCTTCATCTAAAAAAACTGTATCCCCAGGTTTCAATCCATTTTCTTTAAGAAAGTCTTTTGAAATAGTCAAGACCACTGAATTTCCTACTTCTCTAAATTTTCTTTCTTTAATAGGCATATGAATCTCCCTCTCTTTTTTTGTATATACAGTGTATACGAACAGTTTTTCGAAATCAATTTTGTAGAATCCTTTATTTTTAATTTGTATAGAAAGGTTAAATAAAACCACTAGCCCGCTACTAATATAGATTAATTATATAGAAACTGACTTATCTTACATATTAAGATGTTGTCACTAAAAAAAATGTAAGAGCATTTTTGAAGTTTCGTTGAAGGTATAGTGTGTACCTTTACAGTACGCCCAGTACGTGCTACTATATAATAGTCAGGAGGTATGTGCAATGCCCATGACAATCAGAGAAGCAGAAAAGCTACTGAAAGATGCTGGCTTTGTTGAAGTGAAAGGTGGGAAGGGCTCACATAGGAAATTCACTAAAAAGGATTATCCTAGACCCGTTATCCTTACTAGCCATTCAAAAGAGTTATCTAGAAGAGTAGAAGATTCTGTTCGAAAAGCAGTGGGCATTTAAGCCCGCTGTGCTTTTATGAAAGAAGGGGAGATGAATGAAAAAAGTTTATCCAGCTATTTTTGAAAAGGATCCTGTTGGATATGGAATTTATTTTCCTGATATCGAAGGAGCAGTGACACAATCAAAAGATATTATCGAGGGGTTAGAAGTTGCATCGGATGCTTTAGGGATCATGCTCGGAGATTTAGTTGAGAATAATAAACCTTTGCCAAAACCAACTAATATCAATGATCTTTCGATTGATTCTGAGCGTGAATTTGCTACTTTGATTTCTGTGGATCTAAATGATTACTTAAAAGATGTCCAACTAGATAAAAAGACAATAAAAATTCCTCATTGGTTGAATGTGCGTGCAACAAACGAAGGTATAAATTTTTCAAAAACAATGTCTGAAGCCTTGGTCCAAAAATTAAAGATATGACACAAAAGAGAACAATCATCTGTCTGCTAAAGGACAGGTGATGTTTTTTCGTAATAAGTATTCATAAGTGCGTAAAGTAATCATAGAAAAGGAGTGACAGGGTGCTTACAACGAAATCAAGACGACAACGCAGTTCTGTAATAATTGATCTACCTCCCGAAAATCAAGTATATATTGTCGTCTATTCAGAAGATGGAACAATTACTCTGATTCCCAAGATCAAAGATCCATTCGAAGGCAAAGAAAAGGCGGAGTATTATGAAAAAGATCAATGGCAGGCTTTATCTTGTAAAGGGAAAGAAATTGTTTTCTAATGAAGCTAATATCAGTTGATTTGGTTTCTATTATTCAAAGTAAATAGTTTTTGTTTACGATTTTTTGTCTCCTTCATACGAAATAATAAGTCAACTTGTTATATTTGAAATTTTGTTAAGGTTGCTAAAAAAAGTGTTCTTTTTAGACAAACTATGGGATTATAGTATAAAGTGGCAACTTTTATGAAGTTTTTGCTTGCTATTTTTTTGTAATGCACGTATATTACGAATGAAAAAAGTTTATGAAAAGTTGGAATATTGAATGGAAAAACAAAAAAGATTAAAAAGTAGCCGGTATATCACTGGCTTCGATGGGATTCGTTCATTAGCGGTCATCGGAGTTATTTTGTACCACTTGTTGCCAACAAGTATGAAGGGTGGTTACCTCGGAGTTCCGATATTTTTTGTCGTTTCAGGTTATTTGATTACCGATCTCTTGCGACAAGAATGGGAACAAAATGGTAAAATCAGTATTTGGCAATTTTACGTGCGGCGAATGAAACGATTGTATCCTGGACTCGTTTTCTTGCTTATTACTGCTTCAGCATATATTACGATATTCCAGCGAGGATTATTGAATAATCTTCGGGGCGTTGTACTTAGTAGTTTATTTTATGTCAATAACTGGTGGCAGATCAATAATGGTTTATCCTATTTTGATCGATTTGCAAATGAGTCACCGTTTACTCATATTTGGTCATTAGCAGTAGAAGGACAGAACTATCTGATTTGGCCGATCATCTTTGTTTTTTTGATGGCAGTTGTCCGTAAGAAAAAATGGATTTTTTATACGATCATGGGAACAGCGATTGCTTCAGCTATTTTGATGATGGTGTTGTACTCACCAAATGGTGACCCGACTCGTGTCTACTATGGAACTGATACTCGTTTATTCTCGATTTGGATGGGGAGTGCGTTGGCTTTTATTTGGCCAAGTACTCGATTGAAGAAAAACATTCCGAAACAAGCAAAGAAGGTACTGAATATAGCGGGGTTCACCTCATTGATCACATTGATCCTCTTTTTCTTTTTCTTAGATGATCATTTGAGCTTTATCTACTATGGGGGGCTATTTTTAGTCAGTCTTTTATGTATGGTTCTTGTAGCAGTTACAGCGCATCCAGGTGCGAGCTTGAATCGCTGGTTGACCAATCCGATATTTACTTGGATCGGTAAGCGAAGTTATGGGATTTATTTGTACCAATTTCCAGTGATGATTTTTTATGAAGCAAAGGTATCAGGGATCGCGGATCATGTTTTCTTGCATACCGTCATTGAGATCACATTGATCTTATTGATCAGTGAGTTGTCCTACCGCTTTATTGAACGTCCATTGGCGCGTTTTGATTATGGTCAAACGTTTCGTGTTGTCAAAGGTTGGTTTACTAAACCTATCTTCAGCTGGAAAAAGCCTTGGGTGGTTCCTGGAACATTAGTCGTAGCGATTGCGTTAGTAGGGTTCGTAACCGCACCTAAAAATGCAGTGACAGCTGATCAGGAGCAATTGCAAAAAAATATTGCTGAAAGTAAAAAATTAGCTGAAAAAAGTCAGAATAACCAAGGAAACAACGTAGCGCCTATTGACCAAGCGATCTTGGATAAATACGATTTGTCCAAAGAGCAAGGTGAAAAAGCGCAACAATTAGAGTTGACTGCATTTGGTGATTCAGTCATGTTAGATGCAGCAGCGGATTTAAAAGAATTATATCCACAAGTAGTCGTAGATGGTGATGTTGGTCGTCAATTATACACAAGTCTTCCGTACATCGAAGAATTAAAAAATCGCGACTTGTTGAAGGATACGGTATTAGTTGGTTTAGGAACAAATGGTTCTTTCTCTGAATCGCAATTCGATAGTTTGATGAGTGCGATCGGGGATCGTAAGGTTTATTGGGTCAATGTCCGCGTTCCAACGAAACGTTGGCAAAATGAAGTCAATGCGATGCTGGCAGAAATGGAAAAGAAATATGACAATATGACAGTGATCGATTGGTATTCGTATAGTAATGCTCATAATGAGTGGTTCTATGATGACCAAGTCCATCCTAATCCAGATGGAATGTTGAATTATATCCATTTAGTCAGCGAAGCGCTATTAGGTGAAACAAAGGGGTCTGAGACAAATCAAACGAGTGAGACTTCTTCAACTAGTACGAGCGACACGACTTCTGATAGTACTCAAGCAAGTGAATAAAAGAGACGATGTTGACCTGAGCAGTCAGATGAATCTCTAAAAAAAGAATGCCTCAACGAAAAATCGTTCTTCGATCTTTTGTTGAGGCATTCTTTTTCTCTAAAAACTTCTTTTACGATGTTTGATCTGGCAAAGGTAGGGAAGGATGGGTCTTCAAATAGCTTTCTTTTTGACGTCGCGTTTGTTTCTTGAATGCTGCTTCGGCTTTTGTGGCTTCACTTCTTGTGGCGTATGCTTCCGCATGGATCATTTTTACAGGACGTCTTTTTTGCAAACGTGTGTATTTAGCACCTGTGCCTTTATTATGTTCTTGTAAACGGCGAGCTAAGTCAGTGGTATATCCGCCATAGAACGTATTGTCTTGGCAATGCAGCACATAAAAGTAATGGTTACTTTCCATAAAGCATCTCACGGAGTTCAGGTGTATACTCACCTTGCGCATCATAAGTAAATAAGGGAGGAGCGACTTTAAAACCATCTGCTTTTCCTTGTTTGATTCCTTCAATCAGTAAAATATTGGCTTCTTTTCCTGCTTTAGGATAGACGAATTGGACACGTTTTGGTGCAATCTGATAGGTTTGCATAAGTGCCAAAATCTCCAAGAAGCGATCTGGTCGATGTACGAGAGCAAAACGACCATTTGTTTTTAATAGTTTACTTGAGATTTGGATCACTTCTTCCAGTGTTGTGTGGATTTCATGTCTGGCGATGGCTAAATGTTCATTTGGATTTTTTTTGTTGGTAGGCAACCCTTTGAAGTAAGGGGGATTACAAACGACTAAATCACAAGAATTATGCCGCACAACTGATAAGCTCTCTTTTAAATCAATGGTATGCACGGTCATTTGTTGTTCTAAGTGGTTCAGTGAGATGCTGCGGCGCGCCATATCAGCTAAACGTGGCTGTAGTTCGATCGCATCGATCTTTGCTTTTGTTTGTTTGCTTAAAAATAGTCCGACTGCACCATTTCCTGCACAGAGGTCAACGACTTGTCCTGTTTTTGGGACACGAGCAAAATTGGCAAGTAAGACGGCATCTATAGAAAAGGAAAAAACTTGGGAACTTTGAATAATCTTAATATCTTTTGCATATAATTGGTCAATACGTTCATGTTCGTGAAGCATCTGATTCCCTCCAAATGAAAAAACTAATCGTATGTAGTATACTATTTTTGATCAAAAGAACCAAGAGAACTTGTCAAATCAGTCTTTTTTAGGCATACTATAGGAACGAGAACCAAAGAAAGGAAGAGGTTATGTTTTATCGATTTATGCGCGGGGTCGTTAAAGTGATCTTAGCTGTTATCAACGGCAATGCCCGCTATGAGAATAAAGAAGTCTTACCTAAAGACGAGAACTACATACTCGTTGCCCCACACCGTACTTGGTGGGATCCATTGTATCTGGCTGTGGCTGCATCACCTAAATCATTTAGTTTTATGGCAAAAGAGGAACTGTTCAAAAATCCTGTGCTGCGATTTATCTTGACCCGTTCAAATGCGTTTCCAGTTAAAAGAGAAAATCCTGGGCCAAGTGTGATCAAGACGCCAGTCAAGATTTTGAAGTCCACAGATCTGGGATTGATCATGTTTCCAAGTGGAACAAGACATGCGACTGAATTAAAAGGCGGAATGGCGTTGATTGCCAAAATGGCAAAAGTAAAAATCGTCCCCGCAGTGTACCAAGGGCCACTGACGTTGGGTGATCTATTCAAGCGAAAACGTGTGATTGTTCGCTTTGGTGAACCGATCGACTTGTCAGACATCAAAAAAACTGACAAGGAAGGGATGGCGGAAATCGAACGACGTACTCAAGCGGCGTTTGATCAATTAGACAAGGAAGTAAACCCTGATTTCAAATATGAAATCATTAAAAAGAACGAATCAGAATAAATGAAGATGAAAGCGATAAGAGAAACGGGGCGTCTAAGACACCGTTTCTTTATCGCTTTTTTGTTATAAAATGCTCTTTTTCCAAATGATTCTAGCTGTCATGTCCTAGGGGGAAGTGTTATAATAGTTAGAAGGATATTTTTTTGAGGTGATGAGATGCGTTTTTTACATACAGCAGATTGGCATATAGGAAAGAAATTGCAGGGCTACGATTTACTGAAAGAGCAAGAACACGCATTATCTGAGATTTTAGCGATTGCCAAAAGAGAAAAAGTGGATGCGATCGTCATTGCAGGTGATCTATATGATCGAAGTATTCCAGCTGTAGAGGCAGTAGAAATCTTCAATCGTTTGATGATCGATTGGAACTTGAACGAGAAATTCCCGATTTTTGCCATCTCAGGAAACCATGACAGCAGCGTACGGTTATCTGCTGGAACAGAGTGGTTCAGTCAAACGAAATTTTTTTTACAAACACGTTTTGCTGAAGCTTTTGAACCCATTGAGTATCAAAACACTCAATTTTTCTTATTGCCTTATTTTGAACCAATCTCCGCTAGAAGTTATTTTGAGGATGATACGATCCGGACGATCCAACAAGCGATGGAAAAAGTGATTGAGCGGATGCAAGGTGCGTTTGACCCTGAGAAAAAACAGGTGTTGGTCAGTCACTTTTTTGTAACTGGCAGCAAGAAGTCGGATTCAGAAACAAAAATCGAGGTGGGCGGTTTAGATGCGATTCCAGGTGGATTATTAGCTCCTTTTGATTATGTCGCATTAGGACATTTACACAATCAAGCAGCTTTGCAACAAGACAATGCCAGATATAGTGGTTCACCACTTAAATTCTCACTTTCAGAGATCAATCAGAAAAAAGGTGTTTGGATTGTTGATCTCACTGACGAATTGGTTTTGGATTTTCAAGAAATCACGCCTTTATATGATATTGCGGAAGTGACTGCCAGTTTTAAAGAATTATTAGACCCAACTTTTTACCATACGATCAACCGAGAAAATTATTTGCAGATTTATTTAAAAGACCGCGCAGTTATTCCCAATATGATGAATCAACTACGAGCGATCTATCCACGAATACTGGGTGTCGAACGTGTGCATGGTCGTCATCGTTCCACGAACAAACGACAGACACTTGAAATCAAACAGCCAAAAAAACTCGCGGAAACGTTCTTCACCGAAATGGTCGACGAGCCGATGACAGAACAACAGATGAGTTGGTTAGAAGAAACGTTGCAAGAACTCACAGAAACGGAATGATCAAGCATGAAACCACAGACGTTACGATTGAAAAATTTTGGCCCTTTTATCAATGAAACGATTGATTTCTCAAAATTGACCCAAGCATCCTTGTTTTTGATCACAGGAAAAACCGGAGCAGGGAAAACAACAATTTTTGATGGCATGACTTATGCGCTTTTTGGTGAAACATCGGGAAGATTGCGTTCAGGTAAAGAGATGCGGTCGTTGTTTGCGACACCAGAAGATGAAACGATCGTCCTTTTTTCGTTTGAACATCAACAGTTACGTTATGAAATCGAGCGTAAGCCAGAACAGCTGTTAGCGAAACGCAAAGGCGAGGGAATGAGAAAACAGGCGGCAAAAGTTAGTTTGACGATTTTTGATGAAAAAGGAAAAGAGATCCGACAACTAACAAAACGCAGCGAAGTGGACCAAGAAATTAAAGAACTATTGAACTTAGATGCGAAACAGTTTGCACAAATCGTTTTATTGCCGCAAGGAGAATTCCGAAATTTCTTGATTTCCTCTAGTAGTGAAAAAGAAACAGTTTTACGGAACTTGTTTGGCACACAATTTTTTCAACGATTCAACGAACAATTGAAAGAAAAGGCCAAGAACAAGCAAAAAGAACTGGATCATTTGGAACAAGAATTAGTCTTATTGCAAAGGCAATTTAGTTCCCATGATGAGCAGCAAGAGGCTGGCTTACACTCTTTTGAAACAGTCATCAATGAGTGGGAAGAGCAACAAGCCCAAATTGCAACAAAGATTGCCACAGAGCAAGAAGTGCTCGAGCAACTGAAAGAAGAACAAAAAATCAGCGAAACAGATTATTACCATGGGAAAAATCAACAATCTGCGTACGAAGAAAAGCAAAAACTGTTAGGAGAACAGCAAGAACTCAATGAACAACAGCTAATGATCGAGGAGAAACAAAGATGGCTGACGCGTTATGAACTTGCTCAAAAATTGCGGACGCCACTTGAACGTAGCGAAGAGTACCAAGGATCACTTGCGGAACAAAATGAGGAACAGCAACAACTGACGACACGTTTCGATGAAGTGGCAAGTGCTTTACAGAACTGGCAGGAACAGCAAGAGACACGAGAAAATCTCGAACAAAAAATAGCGAAAATGAGCCAAGCGCTCCAAGATAAACAACGATTGATCCCAGTTGCCGATGCTTTTAGAGAAAAACAATCGGCGCTTTCGGAATTAGAAAAAGCATTTAATGAATTACAGCAACAAACCCAACAGTTAGCAACAGAGCAATTGATCCTCCAAGAAAAACAGCAAGAGAGCCAGACGATCTTGGCTACCCAAGGGAAATTACAAGAAGAACAGTTAGCCTATGAACGTTTACGTTTAGAAGAGGAGCGGTACTGTGAACAACAGCAACGTCTCGAACAACTCGAGAAAGAGCTAGGACAAAATCATCAACAATTGGAACAAGCTACAGAGCAATTATTAGCAAGTCAAAAATTATTAGAGCAACAGACACAAGAATTCAAGCAATGTAAAAGTGATTGGGCAAAGTCCCAAATTGCTTATTTACAAACATTGCTAGTGCCTGGTGAACCATGTCCGGTTTGTGGTGCCACAGAGCATCCTTTGACACCGGATCATCATGATTTCGTTGAAGAAAACATCGCTGTGCTTGAAGAAAATATGACGCGAGCAGAAAAAGCGATTGAAAAAACGCACCAAGAAATTGGTCGAAAAGAAGCGGAAATCGAAGAAATGAAGCAACAGCTTGCTCGTTTGAAGCAACAACAATTGGAAACGAGTCAACAGTTGGAGCAACAAGCCGTTTATTTAAGTACAGAATTAAAAGCAATCTTTCAAATTGATGCAAAAGAGGATATTGCTCGTGCGTTTGCAGAAATCGAAAAAAATCTCAAGGATCGTTTACAGAAAATCAAAGAAGCAGAAGAAGCGCAAGTGACGATCGTGGAAGAGCTCGCAAGCAATCAGGAAAAAAGCGAGCAAGTGAAAGCCCAACAAACTCGCCATAATGAAAAAATCCAACGAATCCAAGGTGAACTTGCAGGATTGAGTCAACAATTAGGAACAGAGAACATCGATACTTTAGCAAAAGAAGCGGATCAATTAGTTGAACAGGTAGTCGTAAATAAGAAAGACTTGGAAGTTCAGCTCACACAAGGGGAGAAACTCCAACAAGAATCAGCAATTTTGACAACTAAAATCGACACGTTGACCGAACAAATTGCAAAGACAACTGCTCAAGTTGAAAAAGAACAACGCAAAATCACTGGATTTTTAGAGCAACATAGTGATTTTTCTTCACAAGAAGCAGTAGCCGCATTGTTACAAGATACAGCTACTTACGAACATGCGAAAACAATGATCAAGGAGTATCAAACAAAACAATTAGTGCTTTCTACTCGTTTGGAACAATTGAAACATGTGACCTTCGATGAAAATCCCCAAGATCTAACTGTTTTGAGTGAACAAATCGAAAAAATCAAACAAGCGATTGAAGAACAGCAACAACTGATTTATCACTTACAACAAGAACATCGGAATAATCAAAGAGTGATGGTAGAATATACGACATCCTATCAAAATAGTCAGGAACAATTAGATGAATTGGTTGAGTTGCAACAATTATCACAGACGATGAATGGGGAAAATCCTAAAAAAACGAGTATTGAACGCTATGTCTTACAAGTTTACTTACAAGAAGTGTTACAAGTAGCAAATGAACATCTGATGCGATTGACAAAAAGCCGTTATCAGTTTGAGCTAGATGAAGAAGTAGGTAGTTATCGTGGGAAGACTGGTTTAGAGATCAATGTGTACGATGACGAAGCTGGAACGACTCGAGGATCGCATACATTATCTGGCGGCGAAAGTTTCATTGCAGCGTTGTCTTTAGCCTTAGCTTTAGCAGAAGTCATCCAAGCACAGGCCGGTGGTATCACGATCGAAGCCTTGTTTATTGATGAAGGTTTTGGTTCTCTCGATGAAGAAGCGTTAGAAATGGCCATGGAAGCATTAGAAACAGTTGAAAGTGAAGGCAGGATGATTGGGATCATCAGCCATGTACGTGAGTTGAAAGAAAGAGTCTTACAACAAATACGAATTGATACAAAAGGTAGTGGACAAAGCGAGATACGCTATCATTTTGGTTAAGAAGGGAGATTGATAACAAATGAAATGGAGTATTCCGGAAAAAGTCATTGCAAGAGGGCGTCAATATTTGCAAGAAGACCGTGTGTTATCGGTTGTCCCAGATCCAGAAGAACCTGTGTGGCATGCAGAGGTTTTAGGTAGTGAGCTGTATTTAGTCGATTTAGATGGCACGGCAAAAGAAATCGACTACTGTCAATGCCCTTACTGGGAAGAGCATCATTATTGCAAGCACACTGTTGCAGTAGAGTTGTATTTACGATCAAAACAACTGTCTCGCATCATGCAGAAAGATCAAAAAATGATCGAACCGACGAAGAAAACGAGTGAAGGAGAATTATTGACAAAAGGATTTGCCCGACTAAAAGGGAAAAGTTCTACGAAAGCTTTGCAACCTTTAGTGATCGATTATCATGTCGAGCAGATCGAAACCAATCAATACCATCCAGAACTTTCGATTTTAGCGGTGTATCTACGTATCGGCTTTTTAGAAACGCCGAAGAAAACATATATCGTAAAAAATATTTATGAGTTTCTACAGGCTTATGCAGAAGGGGATACCTATACCGTCAATAAGCAATACCAATTTCGTTTAGAACGTCGCGTCTTCCAACAAGAAGATCAACGACTAATGGATCTACTGGCGGGGATTGCCCAAACCCAAACACTATTAGGGGCAAATGGGGTCTTGGTAAAAGGAAAATTGGACAAACGCTACTTGCTTTTGCCAATCGATCAATCGAAATCTTTGTTAGAGCGAATGAATCAATCCACACGGTTGCAATTACAGCTCAATGATCAAAATTACCATGGCATCCAATTTTCTGAAGAGACCAAACCACTAAGTTTTCAAGTCAAAAAAATTGAAACACAGTATCAATTGACTGCTGTGAGTGACTTTGATTTGTTCTTGTCTCACTATCAGTGGGGAATCAGGCAAGGGACCTTTTACCATTTGACGAAACAACAACAGGCAGTCTACTTAACTTGGAAACAGCTGATGAAACGATTTGAAGAGCCAGAAGTTGCCTTTCGAAAAAAAGAACTGTCTTCTTTATTCAAAGAAATTTTACCGCTGTTAAATCAAATAGGGACAGTTGACATCGCAGAAGAAGTGACAGCCGAAATCGCTGATATCCCAGTGGAGTTTGTCTTTGTTTTCAAAAAAATGAAAGGAAAGATCCAAGCAAGAATCGACTTTGTATATGGCGACGTTGTGTTCTCAACGGATGAACGCCATGAAACACACGCTGAGCAAACCACCGAGATATTAAGAGACACAGCGCAAGAACAGCGCGTCCTTGATTTGTTCCGCATGTATCGTTATCGGAAAAATCAGACCGGGTATGAACGTCCATTACCCGAAGGCGAAGCATTGTATTTGTTTTTCCGAACAGAACTAGCTGTTTTTCGTCAATTTGGTGAAGTGCGTATAGGTAAAAAATTACGCGAATTATATCTAGATGCGCAAAAACATCAACCACAGATCGAAGTAGAAGAAACAGGCTCCTGGCTAGATATCCGCTTTGATGTGACGGGTATCAATGAGCATGAAATCGACAGTGTCTTGCAGAGCTTGCTACGAAATGATGCGTTTTACACGTTAGAAAGTGGGCAAGTGCTATCGTTTGATTCAGAAGAGTTCCAACAAACGAGCAAAATATTGCAACAGTTTAGAGAAACGATCCGTTCAGAAGATGGCATCATCCAAGTACCTAAAAATCAAGGATTGCTGATCAAAGAACAATTTTCTGGGAGTAATGCCAGCTTTGGTGACTCTTTCCAACAAATGACCCGTGACTTGATCGATCCTACGAATTACGAAGCCGCTTTGCCGAAAAACTTGCAAGCAGAGCTTAGAGATTATCAAAAACAAGGGTTTCAATGGTTGAAAATGTTAGGGCATTATCAATTTGGTGGTATTTTAGCCGATGAAATGGGTCTAGGGAAAACTTTACAGACAATTGCTTTTCTACTTTCAGAGAAGGAAGAAAAAGGTTCACTGGCTGCTTTGATCGTCGCACCGGCGAGTTTGATCTATAACTGGCAAGCGGAAGTGAAGAAGTTTGCTCCGACCTTGAGTGTCCAAGTGATCAATGGGAATAAGAAAGAACGAGAAGCTTTGTTAGCTGAAAAAGTAGATATTCGTGTGACTTCTTATGCGAGCTTACGCCAAGATCTTGCTGAATATCAAGCATCGACCATCAATTATTTAGTGTTGGATGAAGCGCAGATGGTGAAAAACAGCAGTACAAAGACTGCCCAAGCTTTAAGAGAATTGCATATCCCTCAGCGATTTGCTTTGAGCGGTACACCGATTGAAAATAGTCTTGAAGAGTTATGGTCATTATTTGCTACGATCATGCCAGGCTTCTTTCCGAATCGGACACGATTTAGAGAGTTGACGACAGATGAAATCGCGCAAATGATCCGTCCGTTTGTTTTAAGAAGAGATAAACAAACCGTTCTCAAAGATTTGCCAGAAAAAACAGAGATGAATCTTTATTCTGCATTAACAGAAGAACAAAAAACAGTGTATCTTGCGTATTTAAGACAAATGCGTGAAGAAGTATCAGCGATGGATTCAGAGTCATTCAAAAAGAATCGGATCGGTATTTTAGCAGGATTGACACGGTTACGTCAAATTTGTTGTGACCCTCGTTTATTTGTCGAAGACTACCAAGGGGGATCAGGTAAGTTAGAACAAGTGAAAGATTTGTTATTAGCGGCAAAAGAAAATAACCGTCGTGTCCTTTTGTTCTCACAATTTACAGGGATGCTGACGATACTGCAAGAGGAATTAGCCGATTTAGGTTTGAGTACATTCTATTTACGAGGAAGTACAAAAGCACAAGACCGTTTAACGATGGTCGATGCTTTTAATGCAGGCGAAAAAGACGTCTTTCTGATTTCACTCAAAGCCGGAGGCACTGGATTGAATCTAACGGGAGCAGATACAGTCATCCTTTATGATTTATGGTGGAATCCAGCAATCGAAGAACAAGCCGCGGGAAGAGCACATCGTATTGGGCAAAAAAATGTCGTTGAGGTCTGGCGAATGATTGCCGAAGGAACCATTGAGGAACGGATGGATTCTTTACAGCAAGAAAAACGGGAATTATTCCAAAAAGTGATCCAAGGAAATGAAGAACAATTGACGAAGCTGACAGAAGAAGATATCCGTTTGATTCTAAGTATTGGTGAAACGGACGAATAAAAGCCAAAGATAGCTATTGCTCAATTATTAGTATAGATCGTAAATAAACCAAGGGAGCTAGCCTCGCAAACCTGCGAAGCCAACTACCTTGGTTTTATGATTGTTTTGAGGGATGAATCCTTTTTTGATCAGACAAGCTGAGCTTCGCCTAAAGCGACTTTGATAGCTGGTAGCAATTGATCGAACTCATTGATCTCGCTATCACACACTGGACATTCATTTATTGAGCGTTTCCGGTGATTGAACCACAAGGTCTGCCAATTGGCACTCTTCGCGCCTAACACGTCGTTTTCGTAATTATCACCGACGTATAGTGTTTCATCTGGTGACATATTGAACGTTTTTTCTGCTAATTGGAAAATCTCTTTCTCTGGTTTTTGAAAGCCAGTTGCTTGTGAAACTAACATGCAATCAGCAGGAATCCAATTTGTTAATTGAAGTTGATTTAATTTTTTGGTTTGGTGGTCCGTTGGGCCGTTCGTGATGATTCCTAATGGAACATTATTTTCTTTAAGATAATCAAGTGTTTTTTTCACTTCAGGGTGAAGGCAGATATTCGCCAACTCCTCTTCGTACACTTCTTGGAAAAAGAGGCATTTTTCATCTGGGATAGGTGAATAACCTAAATCGATCAATGATTGGCTGATCCGGTGTGCACGCATATAATCAAGTGTCCATTCTCCAGCCATGACTTTCGGGAAATTCTCGTCACTATGATGACGGAAACGGATATATAAGTCATGCATATCTTCATCTGTTACTTGTGGTATTACGTTTTTGACTGAATTTTTAAATGGTTGTTGCTGATCATACATTGTATCGTCAACATCAAATACAACTGATTTAATCAAATTATTACACGCCTTTCAATATTCTATCTTTTCACAAATCCTCGCTTATTGTATCAAAAAAAAGGCGGTAAAAACGTTGAAATTTAAAGGTTTTTCTTACTATATTTCTAATTGCTTGACAGAGTAAGGTTTATCGTTTTTAGTTTTTTTAACTAAAAATAATTAATTTTATTATAAAGAAAT
>NZ_JAFLWG010000032.1:0-61440 GCF_017316315.1 Enterococcus sp. DIV1298c
TTTGTCTACAATCTGACAGAAGGATCTCCTTCTGTTTTTTTATGGTTGTTTTCGCATATCTAAATGTGGGATCCCGTCTTCTAAGTACACTTCTGAGATAGCCTCGAAGCCAAACGATTCATAAAACGATTGTAAGTACTCTTGCGCCCCGATCACGATTGGACGTCCAGGTGCATTCGCTTCAATTGCAGCTAATGTGTGCTGTACGATCTTTTGCCCTAAACCGGATTTTCGATGCGCTTGGTTCACCAATACTCGTCCAAAATGAACAGCATCATCTTCTACATAAATACGTGTATACGCTAAAATCGTACCTTCTTCATCTTTAAAATAAGTATGCCATGCGATTTCATCGATCTCATCGACTTCTTGGTAAGGACAATTTTGTTCAACAACAAATACAGCGATGCGCTCTTTCACGATTGCATAAAATTCTGCTGTCGTTAATTCTGCAAATTTTTTTACATAATGCTTCATCCCCAGGACCTCCATTCTTTCTTGCTAATAGCATAACGAGTTATACACAAAAAAGCAAACGAACCTCATATATAATCTAGGTCCGCCTGCTTTTTAAACTGCTTCAGTTAAAAATTCGATCTCAACTGTTCGAGTAAGTACATCCGAATAACTGTAAGATACTCGTTCAAAAGAATTTTCTTCAGGATCTAAGTCTACGACAAATACTGAAGGATAGGTTTCTGTTAAAACGCCTCGGCGTTCCGTTTGACGCTTTCTTCCAGTCTGTGCAACCAACATGATTTGGCTGCCGATACGACCTTCTAAATCTTTTTTGATTGTAGCTAAAGTTAGTGGCATACAATTCACCTCAATATCTATCATACCACATATAGCAAAATTTTTCAAGTTTACCATAATAAAAAAAGAAATGCAATAGAAATAAGTAAGAAAAACATTAGTAATGCTATAAAAAATCACTCATTATAATCTTTCAAATGTTTTTTTATCTTGTATTTCACTCGTCCGTAAGCGCTTTTTATTTGTTTTAGATCCATTGCTAGTTCTCTTTCCATCTCGGTAAAATCATTTCCTTGCATATACTGTTGAAAAATTTTTGCCTCTTTTGATGAGAATTTGATGTCGCACTCTTCGAAAGCTTCTTTTAATAGTAATTGTTGCATTGCCACAGGCTCTTGGATCGTGATCTCAGCTAAGAAATCCGGTCCTTCTGTAGCTATTTTTTGTTCAATGGATATTTCATTCTTTTGGTCTCGGCGTTTTAGTGCATTTTGTTTTCGTAGTAAAGAGTAGATTTGATTACTGATAATGCTTTTGTAATAGCTCCCAAAACTAACCCCCTTATTGTTTTCGTACGTTTTGAGTGCTTGATATAGTGCGATCCTTGCTTCTTGTTCCCAATCTTCACTGACATAATTCCTTAAATAATAAATATTCTTCAACCGTAACAATAACGGGAAATATTTTTGATACAGTAGGGCAAAAGCCTCTTCATCTCCATTACGGGCGGCGCACAATAACTCCTCGGACATAAAATAATTCCTCCATAACTTTCGATTATGGAGGAATCTTACCATCAATTCATTGAATAACTAATCGTATCTAGCTGTTATTTTTCTTTTCTCATTAAATCGTCCAATTTTTGGGACAATTTTTCTAATTGTTCTTCATTCCAAGGAGAATTTCGTCGAAAATCGATAAAACGCATATTTATATTATCTTGGGTAATATTTTTTTCTGTTTTTTTAATTGTTTTATATAATTCATACGCTGAGGTCCGTAAAGCACCTTGCGAGAAAATTACCCATTGTTCGGCTAAATCACTCGTTGCTACTGTTACTTGTGTCAACCGAGTATTCAGCTCCCCAGCAATGCGCTCGATATACGTATCTGCCGTCTCATCTTCTTTTGTAAAAACGACTTCTAACTGATATTTCCGATAGTTTTGTTGGATACCTGGAACTAATTGCGCATCAAAAACAACGATGACTTCGATCCCTTCATATTTTGCATAATTTGATAAACGATGCAATAATGCTTCTCTGGCATCTGCCATTTTGTCTTGATTTTTCAATGTAACTAACTCTGGCCAAGAACCAATCATGTTATAGCCATCGACGATCAGCAGCTGCTTCTTCATGACTTATTCCCCCTGACGCTGAGAAAAAGCCTGATACATCAGAAGACCGGCAGCCACACTTGCATTCAAGCTTTGGACATGCCCAACCATAGGGATCGTCAAGAGCTCGTCCATTTCTTTCTTCAAGCCTGCGCTCATGCCGCGGCCTTCATTACCGATCACTAACGCAATCGCGCCTTTGGCATTCCATGATTGGAAATTGGTCCCTTCCATGTCCGTGCCGAATACCCAGAATTGCTGCTCTTTTAGTTGCTGGACGGTTTGGACCAAATTCGTCACACGAGCGACTGGCACGTATTCAACGGCACCTGTTGACGTTTTTGTCACGATTGGTGTGATTCCGACTGCACGATGTTTCGGAATGATGACGCCATCTACCCCACTAGCATCTGCTGTTCGTAAGATCGACCCAAAATTATGTGGATCTTCAATACTATCCAAAATCAAGAAAAATGGTGTCTCCGTTTTATTTTTCGCTTGTTCCAATAATTGATCCAATGTCAAATATTCGTAAGGTGTGATCGCTAATACCACGCCTTGGTGAACGCCGCGATCGCTAAGTAGATCTAATTTTTGTTTAGGTACCCATTTGACTGGTACCGCTTGTTCACGGGCAATCGTTTTTAATTCTTCGACCTTTTCGCCGCGGGAATCTTCTTGAAGAAACAATTTATTTCCTCGCCCTTGTTGTAAGGCTTCGACCGTTGCATGATGACCAAATACAAAGTTGTCTTCACTCGTTGTGTCCTCTTGGCCGACATAGGCTGTTTCTTTTTTTCCACTACGTTTGTCATTGCCTTTGGTAAAACGTGGAGAATCTTTTTTGTTTCGTTTTTGGTAATTACGTTCTTTATTTTCTTTCCTCATGGGTTTCACCTACTTTCTCAATGCACCATGTGATCAATTCTTCCATCCGTTCCGTTTGTTTTGTTAGATGTAAGTAGCCCATCAAGGCTTCAAACCCCGTTGCCACACGATAGGTTGTGATGTCTGCATTTTTGGCACTTGTATGACTTTTGGCATTTCTACCTCTGCGATAGTACAACTCTTCGTCTTCTGTTAACAGCTTTTCTTGTAACATTTGTTGGATCAAAAAGGCTTGTGCCTTTGCTGAAACATAATGCGTCGCTGCTCGATGCAGTTTATTGGGCTTTGTTTCGCCTTTTTCAATCAAATAATCGCGAATATAAATCTCATAAATGGCATCTCCGACATAAGCAAGCGCTAAGCCGTTCAATTGTGTATGGTCTCTCATGCTTCTCTTCTCCAACGAGTACCTTGTGGTGTGTCATCCAACAAGATCCCCTGCTCTTTTAATTGATCCCGAATTTCATCACTACGAGCGAAATCGCGGTTTTTTCTAGCTTGTGTCCGTTCTTCGATCAATTGCTCGATCTCTTCATCCAACATTTCTGCTGTCGTAAATAAGATACCAAAAATCGATAGCCATTGGGTAAATAGTGCCTCACTTTTTGATAGGATCGTTTTGGAAACTGTCGGTTGTTCCAAATACGTATTGATCCATTTTGCTAATTCATAGACAACCGTGATTCCGTTCGCTGCATTGAAATCATCGTCCATTTCTTTGATGAAGCGGACTTCTAATTGTTCTAGTTCAGTCATCTGTCTTTCATCTTCCGAGTGGTCTTCTACTGCATTTTCAAAGCGGAAGTTTAGATTATCAAACGTATTTTTCAATCGTTGTAAATTGGTTGCAGCTTCTTTCATCGTTGCTTCACTGTAGCGGATCGGACGACGATATTGGGTCGTTGCCATAAAGAAGCGTAATACTTGCGGATCAACCTCTTGGATCATTTCATGGACGGTGATGAAGTTTCCTAAAGACTTACTCATTTTTTGGTCATCTTCACCAATCGTTACATAGCCATTGTGCATCCAATAGTTCGCGAATTTTTTACCTGTTTTCGCTTCACTTTGGGCGATTTCGTTTTCGTGATGAGGGAACTCCAAGTCTTGTCCACCACCATGGATGTCAATGGTTTCACCTAAATGTTTCGTTGCCATCACCGAGCATTCGATATGCCAGCCAGGACGACCTTCCCCCCATGGCGATGCCCATGAGATCTCTCCTGATTTTGCTTTTTTCCATAAGGCAAAATCTAACGGATCTTCTTTTTGTTGTTGTTCTGCGCCAGTACGCTGACTTGCCCCGATCTCTAACTCATCGATCGATTGATCACTCAATTGTCCGTACTCGGTGAATTTTCTCGTACGGTAATACACATCACCATTTGATTCGTACGCAAATCCTTTGTCGATCAACGCTTGGATGAACACACGGATGTCTTCCATGTGGTCCATTACTCTTGGATGAAGCGTTGCTGGTTGGACATTCAACGCTTTCGTATCTTCTTCAAAAGCATGGATAAAACGATCAGCGACTTCTGGTGCGGTGATTCCAAGCTGATTAGCAGCCTTGATGATTTTATCGTCCACATCTGTAAAATTAGAGACATAGTTCACTTGATACCCACGATATTCCAAATAACGTCGAATCGTGTCAAATGCGATCGTACTGCGTGCATTCCCGATATGGATGTAGTTATAAACTGTCGGTCCGCAAACATACATCGCGACCTGGCCTTCTTTCAAAGGAACAAATGTCTCTTTTTCTCTTGTTAATGTATTATAGATTTTTATCATTCTGATCCCCTTACTTTCTCCCCGTTGATTCGGACAACTTTCGCTGGTACTCCAACTGCTGTTGCCTCTTCAGGTATGTCTTTTAATACGACTGCGCCTGCGCCGATTTTTGCATTTCTTCCGATCGTGATCGGCCCTAAGATCTGGGCATTGGCGGATAACATCGCACCTTGTTTGATCGTCGGATGTCTTTTCCCTGTTTCCTTGCCAGTACCACCTAGAGTCACGCCATGAAACAAAATCACATCATCTTCGATTTCTGCCGTTTCTCCAATGACGATCCCCATCCCATGATCAATGAATACACCCTTTCCGATCTTCGCTCCTGGATGTATCTCGATTCCCGTGATAAATCGCCAAAATTGGGCATTCATTTTGGCAATCAAATAGAGACGATGGCGATATAAATAATGGGAGAAACGATGCCAAAATAATGCATGTAACCCAGGGTAAGTCAAAATGACTTCCGCTGTGGTACGCGCTGCTGGATCATTTTTCTTCACTGCAATGACCGCTCGTTTGAACCATCCCATCGACTTCCTCTCCTTTCCTTTTTTGAAGGTATGTAAGAACAACAAAAGATACAATACTAAAAAAAGCGTCTTTTAAATAAGTTTCCTTATTAAAAGACGCTATGAGGCGTGGTTCCACTTTTCTTCATAATCATGTGATTATCTCTGGCAGGTAACGTCTGCTACTCGTTCTTCGCTACTTGCAACTGTTGACTATTGGTCAACAATCACTGATTCGCCAAGACCACTCCCAGAGGCATTTCGAAAAAGAATAGTTGCCAACTTACACCACCCGTTGACTCTCTTGAAACGATTCTTTTTTTACTTCATTCTGTTCATCGTGTTTCATTCAATACTTGATTTAAATGTGCTAATGATTTTTCTCTTCCTAACAATTCGATTGTTTCTGGTAGTTCAGGTCCATGCATTTGTCCTGAAACAGCCACACGGATCGGCATAAATAGATTTTTCCCTTTGACCCCAGTTTCTTTTTGAACTGCTTTGATTGCTGCTTTGACAGTTGGTCCATCAACGACGTCCATTTTTGTCAATTGCTCTTTGAAAGCTTCCAAGACAGTCGGAACAGTTTCACCTGCTAATACTTCTTTGGCCGCTTCATCCAATTCAGGATGTTCGTTAAAGAATAACGTTGATACTTCAACGATTTCTTCTGCATAACTCATTTGTGGTTGATAGAGACGAACGATCTTTTTCACCCATTCAAGTGTTTGTGCATCTGGATTCTCTGGCACACGTCCATCGGCGATCAAATAAGGTAAACACATTTCTGTCAATGTGTCTAGATCCATTTCTTTGATGTAATGGTTGTTGATCCATTGTAGTTTTTTCGCATCAAATGCTGCAGGCGATTTGCTTAAACGTTGTGGATCGAACATCTTGATCAATTCTTCTTGACTGAATAACTCGTCTTCTCCTACAGGCGACCAACCTAACAATGCAATAAAATTGAACATTGCTTCTGGTAAATAACCTAATTCACGATATTGTTCGATAAATTGTAAGATCGATTCATCACGTTTACTTAACTTTTTACCTGTTTCAGAATTGATGATCAAAGTCATGTGGCCAAACGTTGGTGCTGTCCATCCAAATGCTTCATAGATCATCAACTGTTTCGGTGTATTTGCAATATGATCATCGCCACGTAAAACATGAGTGATCTTCATCAAGTGATCATCCACCGCTACAGCGAAGTTGTATGTTGGCATGCCATCACGTTTTTGGATGACGTAATCGCCACCGATATTGTCTGATTCAAAGGTGATATCTCCTTTGACCATGTCGTTGAACGCATATTCCGTATTACGAGGTACGCGGAAACGAATCACTGGCACAATGCCTTCTGCTTCTTTCTTCGCTTGTTCTTCTGGTGACAAGTTCGCACAAGTTCCAGCATAGTGAGGCATTTCTCCGCGTGCGCGTTGCGCTTCACGTTCTGCTTCTAGTTCCTCTTCTGAACAATAGCATTTGTAAGCACGGTTGCTTGCTAACAGCTGATCGATCCATGGTTGATAGATTTCTTTTCTTTCAGATTGACGGTAAGGACCGTATTCACCTGGATTTTCAGGTGATTCATCCCATTCCATCCCTAACCAAGCAAGATTCTCTAATTGGCTTTTTTCGCCATCTTCAATATTTCGTTTTTGGTCAGTGTCCTCAATGCGGATAATGAAATCTCCATCATTGTGACGGGCAAATAAATAATTGAATAATGCAGTTCGGGCATTTCCAATATGCAAGTGCCCTGTTGGACTTGGTGCATAACGTACGCGTACTTTCGTCATTTTCTTCCTCTTCTTTCAAACTAGACTTTGAGCCACCCAAAACAGCTGAAAATACAGCATTTGAACAGACTGTTTTGGGGTAGTGCCCCTTTAGCAATAAATGTTAGAATTTAAAGCCACTCAGCACAAATTTTACCTTTTATACGGTAAATAGTAAAGAGATTATGAAAAAGTCATTGAAATCTACGGTATAAAATCAGGGTCGGAAAATAGTTTTTTCTATTTTCCGACCCTCGACTAACGAAGAAAGTAGCAGCTCCTCTAGAAATCACTTTGAAATGCCTAGCTACTCCTTGCTTACACCGTTATGATTTTACTTCGCCTTTTTCTCGTTCTCACGTTTATTATCGATTCCTCTACCCGCATGAGCAGGTTTTGCAAAGATCATTCGTCCAGCTGCTGTTTGTAGCGCACTAGTTACCACGACTTCGATTCGCTCGTTCATGTAGTGTTGCCCGTCTTCCACAACGACCATTGTGCCGTCATCTAAATAGGCAACTCCTTGTTGACGTTCTGTACCAGCTTTGACTACCAATACATTCATGTTCTCACCAGGGATAACGACTGGCTTCACTGCGTTGGCAAGCGCGTTGATGTTGAGAACAGGTACATTTTGAAACTCCGAAACTTTGTTAAGGTTATAGTCATTCGTCACGATGACGCCATCCAATAATTTCGCTAATTTGATCAGCTTACTATCGACTTCACTGATGTCTTCAAAGTCACCGTCATACATCTCAACTGAAATGCCTTCTTCTTTTTGTAACGCGTTCAAAATATCTAATCCGCGACGTCCACGCACACGTTTCAAGCTGTCACCTGAATCAGCGATATATTGTAATTCATATAAAACAAAATTGGGGATCATCAATGTTCCCTCTAAAAATCCTGTTTTTGTGATGTCGTAAATACGCCCATCGATGATCACACTTGTATCCAATATTTTATACTTGTGGAAATGGTCGTCTAACTTACGTTCCAATAGTTGGCTTTCCACTTGGCTAGGTGTTTCTTGTTCAACCTTTTTGCTTCTAGGTCCAAATATTTTCTTCCATTCCTCGATGCGGGTCGTCCCCATTCGTAATCCTAGATACCCAAGGATCACCATCAATAGGATCGGTAAGACACTATTTACGAAAGGCATCTCAATGTTATAAAGAGGTGTAGAGATCACGACTCCTAATGTCAGACCAATGATTGCTCCGATTGCCCCAAATAAGAGATACGTCAAGCTGACCTCACTTAATTTTTCTTCAATTTGCTTGATGACTGCTGTAATATGTTTTGCCAATAGCAAAGATAATAAAAAGAAAATAAGTGCACCTAACAAGCTATTGGTAAAGGTGTTATTCAGCCATCCATTTGTCTGTTGACCGATCGCTTGCCAAGCTGTAGGTAAAAAAGAAATACCTAAGCTGGCACCAACGATGATCATCAGTAAGGTGATGACACGTTTTTGCATCCTGCTTCCTCCATTTCATTTTGATTTTAGCGAAATACTCTTCTAAGGGTCTCATCCAGTGTTGCAACACCTACGACTTCGATCCCCTCTGGAACATTCCAACCACCTAAATTATTTTTAGGCAGATATACTTTTGTAAATCCTAATTTTTGTACTTCTTTGACTCGTTGTTCAATCTGATTGACTCTTCTGATTTCTCCAGTCAAGCCGATTTCTCCAATAAAACATTCTGTTGGCTGTGTTCCTTTTTCTTTGTAGCTAGATGCGATACTGATCGCAATCGCTAAGTCGATCGCGGGTTCATTTAATTTTACCCCACCAGCTGCTTTTAGGTAAGCATCTTGATTTTGTAACAATAATCCAGCACGTTTTTCTAACACTGCCATGATCAAAGACACACGATTAAAGTCTAAGCCAGTCGTTGTTCGTTTGGCATTTCCAAACATCGTCGGAGTCACTAAGGCTTGGATCTCCACTAGGATCGGACGTGTTCCTTCCATTGCAACAACGATCGCTGAACCTGTCGCACCATCTAAGCGTTCTTCCAGAAAGATCTGTGAAGGATTTGCTACTTCTTCTAACCCATGAGCATGCATCTCAAAAATGCCGATCTCATTGGTGGACCCAAAACGGTTTTTTACGGCACGTAAAATACGAAAACTATGATGTTGTTCACCCTCGAAATACAAGACCGTATCGACCATATGCTCTAACATTCTCGGCCCTGCAATCGATCCTTCTTTCGTGACATGTCCAACGATAAAGATTGCGATTCCGTTTGTTTTGGCAATTTTTAGTAACTCTGCAGTTGTTTCTCGTACTTGGCTGACACTACCAGCTACACTTGTTATATCGGGTTGGGTCATCGTTTGGATCGAGTCGATGATCACATAGTCAGGAGAAATTTGTTCGATCGCTCGACTGATTTCATTCATGTCTGTTTCTGCATATAAATAAAATTCTGTATCGATCGAACCCAAACGTTCGGCACGCAGTTTGATTTGATCCGCACTCTCTTCTCCTGATACGTAAAGCACTTTGCCACCGATCGCCGCTAATTGTTGCGATACTTGCAGTAGTAAAGTGGACTTCCCGATACCAGGATCGCCTCCGATCAAAATCATCGAACCAGGAACGACACCCCCGCCTAAGACTCGGTTCAACTCTGCTAACTTCGTCTTGACCCGCGGTTCTTTTTTGGGGATCACTTCTGCGATTTTTGTTGGTTTGGCTTTTTCACCAGTTAAGCTCGTACGTACTCTACGATCTGTTGTGTCTTGTTCGATCTCTTCAACCATGGTGTTCCATTTGCCACAATTAGGACAACGTCCTAAAAACTTAGGCGACACATAGCCACAGTTTTGACAAACAAATTGAACTTTTGCTTTTTTGGCCATTGTCGTGTACCACCTATCTTTCACTTTACTTGACTCGGATTAAAAATAGCTTAACCCACTTTTATTTATTCATTAGATGAGCCAAATCCGCCTTGGCGGGCTTTAGCTGTTTGATCTTGATCCGCTTTTAGGAACGGCAAGAAAATGCCTTGACCAATTCGTTCCCCTTTTTTGATCACTACATCTTTGAAGCCGAAATTCGTGAATTGGAACATGATGTGTCCTTCATTTGCTTCATTATTATAATAATCACTGTCGATCACGCCGATACCATTCGTCAAAATCAAAAAACGTTTTAATGGATTGCTTGAGCGATTGGCTAGTTGTAAGAACTCATCTTCACCCATATACGCTTTGATTCCTGTAGGTACTAAGACCGGTTTGATCTTCTTTTCCTCTGCTGACATATCAGGCATAAGCGCATCTGAGACCGCTGTAAGTCCTTGCTTAAATCCAGCTTTCCAAACACTTGGAATCACCACATCTTCTGCTGCTTCAAAGTCATAACCGGCCGCATGGTGGGTCGCTCTTTGTGGCAATTGGATCTGTTGATCCTGATAACGTGTAATTACTTCAAAACCTCTTTTATTCACCAAATCCCTCCCAGAGTAAACTAGTTCTATTTTAACATACCAAACGACTGAATACCCAAAGTTAACGAATTCTTCATGAAATCCACTTCTCTTCTAAGAAACAAATTTATTGATTTTTTGAAAAAAAGTTTATTAAAACATGACTTTATGATTGAAAACAAGTAGAATAAAACAAAATCATTTCTGTGTAAAGAGAATTAATTGAGGTGCTCCATGCGAAAAGAAGTAAAAGAAGCAAAACGAATCATCATCAAAGTAGGAACAAGTACATTGATCTATCCGAATGGCAACATCAATTTGGCAGCGATCGACCAATTAGCTTTTGTTCTTTCTGATCTTCATAATCAAGGCAAAGAAATCGTATTAGTCTCTTCTGGTGCAGTCGGCGTCGGTATGCACAAAATGAACCTAGCCAAACGCCCAGCTACGATCCCAGAGCAACAGGCGATTGCCGCGATCGGACAAGCTGAATTGATGAACATCTATAATCAACGATTCAGTGTCTATAGCCAACAAACTGCGCAAATACTAGTCACTCGAGATGTCATTGATTATCCTGAAAGCCGAAAAAATGTTGTCAATACGTTAGAACAGCTATTAGCGATGGAAACCATTCCTATCGTCAATGAAAATGACACTGTCGCAGTCGATGAATTAGATCATTCTACCAAATTTGGTGACAACGATCAGCTATCTGCGATCGTTACTAAGCTGATCGCCGCCGACCTCCTCATTGTTCTTTCGGATATCGACGGTTTCTATTCAGATAATCCATCCATCAATCCTCAGGCTGAAATGTATCAAACAGTCACTGCGATTGACGATGAGTTGATGGCACAAGCAGGTGGCGCCGGCAGTACGTATGGCACTGGCGGTATGGCAAGTAAATTAAAAGCTGCTTTAAGGATCTTTGAAGCAAATAGCACAATGATCTTAGCAAATGGAAAAAATCCGGCAATCATCTTTGATATTTTAGCTGGAAAAGAAATTGGCACATTATTTAAGGAGGGCTATCATGACTGATCTTATCCAACTTGGTGAACAGGCAAAAAATGGCGCACGAGTTCTGGCGTTGATGCCTACAAAACAAAAAAATGACTTATTATTGCAAATGGCGCAAATGATCAAGAGAAATCAACTTGCCATTCTTGAAGCAAATCAAAAAGACTTAGATCAAGCAACAGAAAATAATATCAGCGAAACGATGCAAGATCGCTTACGATTGACACCAGAACGTATCCATACTATGGCTGAAGAAATCATTAAAGTTGCACAATTAGACGATCCCATCGGAAAAGTCGATCATATGTGGCAAAACGAGGACGGTTTATTGATTGGCAAGAAACGTGTCCCTTTAGGTGTCATCGGTATGATCTACGAATCACGCCCGAATGTGACAACGGATGCTGCTAGTTTGGCATTCAAATCAGGGAATGCCGTGATTTTACGCGGAGGAAAAGAAGCTTTCCATTCCAATCAATTGTTGGTTGAATTGCTTCAAGAAACATTGACGAATGCTGGAGTATCGCCTTATGCGATCCAATTTGTGGATGATACCTCGCACGAAACCGCTGCGGAATTGATGCGTCTAACTGATTATTTAGATGTTTTGATCCCACGAGGCGGCGCTTCGTTGATCAAACATGTGAAAGAACAAGCGACCGTACCGATCATTGAAACAGGAACAGGCAACAACCATATCTATATCGATAAAGAAGCACAATTAGCCATGGCTGTCGATATCATCGTGAACGCAAAAACATCTCGACCTTCTGTCTGTAATGCTGCTGAGACTTTACTGATCCACTCAGAGATCGCGCCGTTCTTCTTGCCATCGATCGAGCAAGCACTGGTTGAACATGGTGTTTCACTCCATGCAGATGCGCGTGCATTGGATTATTTAGAAACAGCCACGTTAGCAGACGAAACCGATTGGGATACAGAATACTTGGATTATATTTTAGCAGTCAAGATCGTTGATTCATTAGATGAGGCAATCGATCACATCAATCAACACAATACCAAGCATTCAGAAGCCATCGTCACAGACAGTTACTCTGCAAGTCAACGCTTTTTAAATGAAGTCGACGCAGCAGCTGTTTACGTCAATGCTTCGACTCGTTTTACAGATGGTTCAGTCTTTGGGTTCGGTGCAGAAATCGGCATTTCCACCCAAAAACTCCATGCTAGAGGCCCAATGGGTTTGAATGAATTAACGACGACAAAATATATCATCTACGGAGACGGACAAATTCGTGAATAATGTTTCACGGGAAACATTTTGGCTGTGAGTTGTCTTTCAATAATAAGTTACGCAAATGCCAGATGATTCTTCGAAAAATAAGGCGACATACACGAAACTTGGATGCAAGTTTTCATGTATGTCGCCTTATTTCTCAAAATTGAAGACTACTAACGTATTCTCTCTTTACAGGATTATTCCTCTGTTAACTGATCAAACAAAGAAAAGCCATCAAACGTTTCGCCATCATAATAACGCAATAATTGTTCACTCGTCAGATTTGTAGTAGTTTCTTTCTCCTCTTCTGATTCAAGAAGCAGTTGTTCACGATAAATCTGATAAGTCTCTGCTAGTTGTTGTTGCATTTGCGCTCTTGAAGGAGCTTCCGCATTGATTGTCGGCAACTCTTTGATCAATCCACGATAAACCAATCGTTCATCGACCCATTCAACAGGTAGTTCTACCATGGTCAAGCCGACTTCTTTAAAATATTCTTCGATCATCTCTAAGCCTCGCATTTATGTCTTGCTTGCATTTTAGCTTATCTACTCAAAAGTTGCTAGAGACAACAGAGAGACTTCTTCAATTATTTTTGGATCGTCGCCAAAACAGTTCGTGAGATAGGTCCGACAAACAATAATTGTAACGGCAAAGCCATGATCAAGTTCATCTTCCAAGCTGTAAGATATACGGAAAGAAATTGTTCTGGAATCCCTTGTTCAATCACGATACCGAACAATGACATACACGTCACCATACCTAAAACCATCAGACAAGAAATCGTAAGGATCATTTGCATTTTATTTTGCTTATTGATAGGTAGATTAAACGCAATCTTTTTCGCTATAACACCTACAATAAAAACATCTAAGATAAACGCCACAATAAATCCTGGGATAAGTCCTATGAATAGATTTGATAGATGCAATGCATTATGTAGCCAGAGGTTATAAATACTCATTCCTAAAACCATCAAAAAACACATCAGCGTTGTAAATATAATTCCTTCTTTTTTATTTGTTGGCACTTCAATCACTCCTTTTCATGAAAAACAGCATAGCATAAATGAAAATTTTTCGTAAGTTTTATTTTAATTTTTATATTAAGCTATATTTCTTGACAAAACTTAGAAAATATATTGGAAAATAATTAAATTTACGATAGAATACTATTAGCAACACTAAAACAAAAATAACATTTTCTTATGAATTAAATAAAGAAAAGATTATAATAGGAGGATATTTGATGAAAGTAAGTATTTTGCTTGCATCGATAATGTTATTAAACGCATCATTGTCGCCATGTATTGCTTTAGCAGAAACAGTAACAACCAATAATCAACAGATCGAAACCACCTCAAGTTCAATCACCGACGAAAAAACAACGAACGTAATATCTCCAACTACCATTTCAAGCACAAATGAAGAAATACCCCTGACCAGCACTGACAACCCAACAATAATAGGAACTCCTCAATTAATAGGTGAAAGCTATAAGGATGGTATTAGCAAACCTAAAAGAATCAACTTATCAGCGACTGAAGCCACGAAACAAGCATTTATTGAAGATGAGGAAAACAAAAAAACGACACATAGCTACATTGGTGGAAACACAATCTATGAAATCAATTCCACGGATGTTCAAGTCCCTACTCCCCCAACTACTGATTCATCTACGATCCAGTTAGCTGTCTACACTAGAGATGTCTCACAAACCAAACAAACTTTAGCTTATTATCTTGCACAACAGTTTAAAACCTATCAACTCTCACTCGAGAATCTCAAAGATATTCTTTCAATTGATCCAGCTTTAGCAATGGAGGAAGATAGTTTATCTACCTTGATTCAAGAGTACTACCCGCAAGTCTCAGAAAAAATTACTATTCAAGAAATAGAGGATTTAACTGATCAATATGGGAGTGTACAAGAAACACCAATATTCCCAACTTTGTCTCGTCAAGAGAATAGCGAAATGCTTACAGGAAGAGTTATTTTGACCCAAAAAACAGTATTATCTAACCATACTACTTGGTTTTTTGCTAAAAATGCTGACCAATACGGTTGGATAGCTGCAGAAGCTGCAACAAGCCATACCTCTCACTCAATGAGTGAAAATGAAAAAAAAGGAACATTGACTTCCAATGCGAGCCTTTACTCTACTTTGACCAATGCCTGGCTTGACGTTCCCGATGAATCGATTGATACATCTACTGTTTACGATGCAAAAAATAGTATAGAAATTGAACAAAGCACTTTTTATGAACTATCAGTAGATGGAATAATCGCTGGATATGTCCAAAAAGAAAACTTTCAATTAAACGATGATAGCAACGTAATCGATGGTACATCTAAGAGAGAATCTTCTTCCAAAATCACTAGCAATGTTCTAAATGATACTCCTGAACTTTATGCAGAAAACCATCAAGATAGCTCTATTACAGAAAGGACTACTCAACAGCCAATACTGACTTATGGCACACATATACGAAATATCGGATGGCTTCCTGAGGTAACAAACGGTGAACTTTCAGGCACAACCGGTAGAGTCCTTCCAGTTGAAGCACTCAGGTTAAACTTAAACTCCTCTTTGCAAGGAGCAATCGAGTACACTTCCTATGTCGAGCAGAACGGGTGGCAAAACTGGGTGACACAAGGAAATATTTCAGGAACTGTAGGTCAAGCAAAACAAATAGAAGGGATCAAACTGCGACTGACAGGTCAGTTATCCAATCAATTTAATATCTTCTACCGAGTCCATGTTAAGAACATGGGTTGGCTGCCGTGGGCAAATAACGGAAACCCAGCAGGATCAATTGGATATAAATTTCATATTGAAGCAATAGAAATACGTCTAGTTGACCAATCGCAAACCGGACCATCTGTTGGAGATTCTTATCTCGAGAAAGATCCCTCAATTCTAGCACGTAGTCATGTAACTAATCGTGGATGGCTAGATGAAAAAGATGCCGCCACTTTTGTAGGGACTACTGGACAAAATTTAAGTTTACAAGCAATTCAACTAAGGTTAACAGAAAACACAATTGGTGGTGGTATTAACTACCAAGCCCATGTGGCAAATCAGGGCTGGGAATCAAGTTGGCGTTCTAACGGTTCCACTTCAGGAACTACTGGATTAAACCTGCCAATTGAGGCTATAAGAATCAATTTAACTGGAGTAATCAGTACGCGCTATGATATTTATTATCGAATCCACGCACAGAATTTTGGTTGGTTAGATTGGGCAAAAAATGGAGAAAATGCGGGAACTCAAGGTTATGCCACACAGTCAGAAGCCATACAAATCAAATTAGTACCAAAAGGTGGCGCAGCACCAGGAGCCACATCTCGAGCGTTTCGTCTCGCACCTCCTAGGGTTAATTTACAAGGGCATCTATCCACAAACGGTTGGATTAGCCGTACAGGATTGACTACAATGATCAATTTCGCAAACCAAAGTCGCCAATTCGAAGCAATTCGGGCAACCTTGGCAAATTCCAGCTACTCCGGCACAATAAGTTATGATTCACATCTTACTAATATTGGTTGGACAAAAGCTGTTTCAAATGGAACAATATCTGGAACAACCGGTCAAAACCGTCCCCTTCAAGCTTTTTCTTTTAACTTAACAGAAGAATTAGCTGAACACTATGACATTTACTATCGCTCGTTTGTCCGTTCCCGGGGATGGCTAGGTTGGGCTTCGAATGGCCAAAAGGCTGGATCAGTTGGAATGAATCTACCTATCGAAGCAATTGAAGTCACAATTGTAGAAAATGATCGCAAACCTTCCGGTTATAAAGCGAATCAGCTAACCATTTTAGGACAGATTGATACCTCCACAGCAGAAGGAAGATTTGTCAATTCTATTACACAAAGTGCAAATCGAGTGGCCCCAGCATATGGATTGTACACTTCTGTCATGCTTGCTCAAGCAATTTTAGAGACCGGTTATGGCACTAGTTTCTTAGCACGTAATGCGAACAATTTCTTTGGTATGAAATTTAAAGATGGAGAAGATGAAGGAAAGTATAATTTCATATGGCATGTTTCAAATGAAGTTATCAATGGAGCAACTGTACCTGTTAACTCCAAATTCAGGGTTTATCAAAGTACAGATGAATCTTTTAAAGATAATGCTGTAAAATTAAAATATGGAGTACCATGGGACCCCGTTCGCTATCGTGGAACTTGGAAAGTTAATACACGTTCTTATCGAGATGCCACACGAGCACTGACCGGAACATATGCAACTGATCCAGACTACGGAACAAAGTTGAACAACATAATTGAGCGTTGGCGTTTGGATCAGTTTGATTGATTTTATCTAAAAAAATATCTACCTGACATGGTTAGACCAAGTCAGGCAGATATTTTTTTATTTATTAATTCGCATAAAAGCCAATTCCTTCATATCTCCAACCTAATGGAGTTAAAGAATCTCTTTCTACTGAACTTAATGTATAATGATGTGTTCCGATAGTTTCATTTGGATTAAACAATCGGTAAATTGGTTTAGAACCTCCAGAATAAAAGCTCAATCCTTCATATCTCCAACCTAATGGAGTAAGGGAATTGATTTCTGACTGAGCCATTGTATAGTGATGATCTCCATTATTCGGGTTGTACAGACGATACACCGGCTGACCATTATTTGGTGCTTGCCACGCAATACCTTCATATTTCCAACCAACTGTTGATAAGTAATTCTTTTCATTCGCATTCAATGTATACAAATGCTGTCCTGTACTTTTATTATATAAGCGGTACATCGGTGAAGTACTAGAATTTGGCGTGTCATACTGTGTCAGATTATAGGTTTCAATGATATTATTCAAAGTTGAACCATAGTTTGGTGCTGTCGCATAACGCCCCGTTAACCATGCAGTAGCATCTTTATATGAAGAGGTGTTACTTTTCCATGCACCTGAATAATAATACACTCCTGACTGGAACGAAGTTGTTTTAAGGACCGTCACATTATCTTGTAAAGACTCGGCATAAGAAGGGTATTTACGAAACGCAGCGTTTACAGTAATCCATTGTCCGTTAACAAATTCAGAAGTTGGCATCGTTACTGACTGTCCATTGTAACTTCCTTTTATTCCGAATAAATTATAGTTTGGTGCAGAAGCTAGGGTACTTTTCCCCCAGCCACTTTCAACAATCGCTTGAGCGATCATTACAGATGCGTATAAATCATTTGCGTTAGCTAATGTTTGTGCACTTGCAGCAATACTATCGATGAACGCTTGTTGATCGTTTGAAGAGGAACGTGCTGAGAACGCTGTTATTCCTGGATTTTCAAATTGCGATAAATCCGCTTGATGAGTATGAGTCAATTCTTCACCATTAGTTAATGGATTTGTGATAGACTCAGTTCTTTCCACGTTTTCAGTAGACTGTTCTGTTACTTCCTCTGTTTGGGTCGAGATAGTTGTTTCCGAAAAAGTGGCTGTTCCTTCTTCTGCAAACACAGTAAGATTAGTAGTTGCTATACTACTAAGTACGATTGCACTCAATAATAAATTTTTTGCTTTCATTTGATCTCCTTTATTCTTAATAAATAATTTAATATGTTGCATATGATAACAAAAAAGGGTTCCTTAAACATCATACACTTTTTAATTATACATACATTTCAACATTTTTCAGCATATAAATTCTTAAGATTTAAAGGGGTATTTATCAAATAATTTGGTGTGGAATTAGTATTTTATTCCACCAAAAACTAGCGTGTATCTAAGTTATCAAGGAGAATATCTCCAAATAAAGAGTAAACTTATGTCTTAGAAAAGCAATAAGTAACTTGAATTAAAACATTATATTCGAGAATTAATTGCTTAATAAAAATCCATATAAAAACTTATAGCCCCAGATTAAATACCTAACTCCTTCAATCCATCTTCTAATGAAGTCAATTCACGTCCTAATACTTTTTCAAAATCATCAGAAATCACATCTAATTGATTATTCCGAATATCATTTTGAATAGCAGCCGTCATTTCTGCACCACCTTGAGAAAATCCCGCATCTGTAAGCTTACCTATAAATCCATCTGTATCCAGTGAGAGAATTTCTATCGACTTGCCACTTACTTTAGCAACTTTTTCTGCCAACATTTGATACGTGATTGGTTTTCCAGATAATTCTAAGACTTCCGGATAATCCGTTCCTGCTAATACTTTTGCGGCTACTTCTGCGTATTCTCTCTTTAATGCCCAACCTGTTTTTCCTTCTCCAGCTGCATAAACAAATTGACCAGTTTTCAATGCCAGATCAATCAAAGGCATCTCATTTTCTAGATACCAGTTATTTCTTAAAAAGGTATGCTTGATACCAGATTCTTTAATGATTTTTTCTGTAAACTGATGGTCTGGCGCCAAGATACTAGTCGAATGGTCTGCATCCGCAAAACTCGTATAGGCAATAAAAGAAACACCAGCTTCTTTTGCCGCTTCCACGACATGCTGATGCTCAGCTTGTCTGTTCCCCGGCACTCCTGAAACAAATAGTAAACGATCAATACCCTTTAAGGCCTGCACCATTGTTTCGGGATCAGCATAATCGCCGATACGCACTTCGATACCTTCTTCTATTAATTGTTCTGCTTTTTCTTTACTACGTGCAAGAACATAGATTTCCTCCAAAGGAACTAGTTTCTTTAATTCATTTAAAGCATAGTGCCCAAATCCTCCGGTTGCTCCTGTTACTAAATATGTCATATTCCCACTCCTTTTTTATAATTAGCTATTTTCTCGATCACAAAGCTGTACATTTATAAAATACACCTTTATCATAAAGAGTATGCTAAGATAAGTCAAGAAATCAATTTGAAAGGATGGATTTTAATGAAATACTCTCTGCAACTAAGTGATGCGATCCATATTTTAGCTTACATCCATATCTTCCAAGGGACAGATCTGCTTTCCAGTGACATGATCGCACGTAGTATTGAAACGAATCCAACAAATGTCCGAAAAATCATGAGTCAATTAAAAAAGGCCGACTTGATTCATACGACAAGCGGAAAACCAGCACCTGTACTTGCAAAAGCGCCAGAAAATATCAACTTATTGGAAATTTATCGAAGCATCGAAGGAAACACAAGTTTGATTCAAGTCGATCCTAAAACAAATCCAAATTGTGTCGTCGGTGCCAATATACAAGAAGTCTTGACTGCAACATATTCTCAATTGCAGGAAAAAGTGGAAGAAGAAATGACGATGATCACATTGGATGGACTCATTCAACAAATCGCTCGATTAGAAAAAGAGAAACGCCCAGAAAATCAATCGATCGTGGAAAAATTTATTTAGCATCCAAGAAAACCATCCACTTGTAGTTATTTAAAGATAAAATAACATTTTTATATTATTATTACTTTTATATAAGATTAAATAATCTATGTACTGAAAAAAAAGTTGCTGTTTTCTTTTTATTTATTCGGTAAAATTAAAGTATAAAGATAACTACAGGAGGAAATATTATGAAAAATTGGCAAAGCGTTTTCGAGGAACCTGATTTAGATAATGGCTATACTTTATTTATCGAAAAGCATGTTCACGAATTTTTATTTACACAAGAACAGATCACCGCAAAAGTAACTGAAGAAAACAACGAGTATGACATATTGATCCAATTAACAACCCACGAACACTTCTATCGTGTAGCTTGCACTTGCTCACACGAAGGCAATGACCATTGTGCACATATCGCGGCTGTCTTATTCAAATACGAACAAGAGGATAAACATGAAAAAACACCGGATCTTATCAAGCTGATTTCCTATGCAAATGAACAAGATATCCATGACTTCCTATTAAGTATTTTAAGGGGTAATCAAAAACTTACACAACGTTTTCAAGAACATATTGCAATCAAAAATATTAGCGATTACGATAAAATGGTTGTTATTTTAGAAAAACACACTCAATATTCAACCAATAATACGAACGACCGTACAATACAAAAAATCAATAATGAACTGTCTGGATTTTTAACCAAGCTTGTTGATACTGCTGTCGAAAAAAATCAAATTCTTCATGCCTTTGAACTGATGAATCGAGTGGTCGAACACCTTGACTTAGCAAAGATACATAATGTAGAAAATGATGTAAGTCTTATCATGCATCAATGTTATTCACTATGGAAAAAGTTACTGAAACATGCCTCTGAACAAGAAAAACAACGCATGTTTTCTAAATTATCAGCCAAAGTAAACAGCACCACCGCAAGCCAGTCTTGCTTTTATATCCAACAAGTTTTACATGAAGAGTTCCCCCAACAGTTCTCAGATCATGAGCAGCAAGCCCTTGACCAAACAACTGAAAATAACGGGTTCTTCAATTATAAAAATAAACGACTTCTATCGATTCGCCAGATGGAGAACTTGAATTATTCAGATAACCAAATTCGGCAACGTGCACGAGAAAGCTGGCAATCACCCACAATACGTTCGCAGTATATCGACTACTTGATGCAAAAAAAAGCGTATGAAGAGGCCATTGTTGTTTTGAAGGAAAGCATTGTATTAGACAAGCATTCTTCCGATATGATCACTTTACATCGCTATGCGTTAAAAAATCTCTATCATAAATTAGGGAACAAGGAGCTTTATGCGGAACAAATTTTCCATCTACTATTAGAGGGAGAAACCGTTGATATGAATTTGATCCATCAATTGAAAAAATCCTATTCGATCGATCAGTGGGAAGAAGTACGTGAACAATTATTTGAGCAATTAAAAAATCGAACTGATGTTGGTTTATTCTATTCAAAAGAAAGACGGTATGATCTATTATTGGACTACATTCTCAAATCACCTGGCCTAGAAGAAGCCAGTCGCTATTTTTCTTTCTTAAGAAAGCAATTCCCAGAAGCACTCCTTCAAAAATATGAATATGAACTACGTCGAATGGCCGCTGAAACAACTACACGCTCTCGGTATCATAAAATGGCTTTGCTGATTGCCGAAATGGCCACTCTTCCAAGCAGCACAATCTCTGTTCAATTATTGATCAAAGAACTAAAAGAAAAGTATCCACGTAGAAAAGCAATGTTAGAAGAATTGAAAAAGTTGGAGAAAAATTATAAATGATGTAACAACAGCGATTCTGTGGTACAGCCACTACTACGAAAAGCCGAATCAACAAGCAACACCGTTGATTCGGCTTTTCGTATAGCTGGTCACTGATTTGTTGCTTTCCTATAATTTCCTAAAAAAGAAAAAGCATTTCAAGCACTTTAAAATAACAAGACGCACCTGCTATCAATCAAAGCCGATTGACACAGATTGATCTGGTTTACTTGCGGCTTCTTTCACATCAGCCTCCCACTTACCGTAGATATCTAAAAATCTCACTTCTTCTTCATCACTATATCCTTCAAACACAACTTTATCGATATTTTCATGATCAAAAAAAATCGTTGTTTCAGGATTTAAACCAGATGGATAAAGCACTGCCATATAATCTGCAAATGTATCTTTCCCCGTATGTTGATCTGTATATATCGCTCCTCTTCCAACGATAACTAATTTTTGTAAACCTTCCTCAAGCAAAACGATACTTCCTAATGGTAATAACTTTTTGACTTCACTCATTATGTATTTCCTCCTTGTCAGTTCCTTTGATATGCTTATTAAAATATTTCTCTCCGTACCATTCTAATTGTGTTTGCCCTTCCAGATTGCGGTATTCTTCTGAATATTTGTGTTTATAGTAACCATGTAATAGATATGGGAAGAATAGATAGGCTTCGGCGACCATCACTGCAATATTAAACGCTATCCACATAGCAAAAATGTTAATAAAACCGATCATATCGGTACGAGGTGTATCCCCACTAGGGAAAATAAATTTCCAAATCATGACTATTATGACCACTATCCAGCCGTAACTCATCACAATTTTTATGATGTTTTCTATAAAATCATCGAGCTTATTTTTTTCTTTGTTTTTTATATTAAGCATTTTTTATATTTAAGGAATTATATTTACTTCTAATAACGATATAGCCTACTACCGTTAATAAAATTAAAACGACTATCATCCCAATAGAAGTTAATAGTTTCAGAAAAATAGTAATAAAAAATAAATTTACTGTCAGTATTAACCAAATAAGGTAATTGTTACAGGTGTTCATTGTAATAAAAATTCTTGTACTACTATTATTCTTATTTTTATATCTTGTATATAACCAGATAGATAAATAAATAAAAAGTAATATCCAAAAAAAACTTTCTGGCAAGAAATTTATATCTGGTTCAGGAACAAAGCTATTTCTATCAGGACTTTTCATCCCAAATTCAGTAATTTTTACAAAACCATATTGTGCCATTATTAAAATTATTGATAAAGACATTAATAAAAAGCGCTTTTTCCCATTATATAACCCTCTTTTTTCAGTATCTTTTATCATATAATCGACTAAACGATCATCCAACAAGTTTAGACTTTGTTCAAATGTCGCATTGAATAATTTTTTCATATTCTTCACCAATTAAAGCTACGCTCATCTCTAATGTCTACTCCTTATATTTTTTCTTCTTTATCAGTTCCTTTGATATGTTTGTTAAAATATTTCTCTCCGTACCATTCTAATTGTGATTTCCCTTCTAAATCACGGTATTCTTCTGAATATTTGTGTCTATAATAACCATGCAATAGATACTGGAAGAATAGATAGGCTTGTGCAATAATAAAGCCTATATCAAGTGCTAACCACATCGCTAAAATTTCTATAAAGCCCGTTACATCTGTGCGTGGTGTATCTCCACTAGGAAAAATAAAGTTCCAAATAACCCCAATAATAACGACTATTGAGCCATACTTCACCACTAGATTTATTATTTTTTCTAACCATTTATCTACCTTTTCTTTTTTATTTTTATTATAGAGCAAATTTTCTAAGGAAGTTTTCTTACTTCTAACTACTATATATCCTACTAATAAAATTATTGAGAAAAATATTCCCATTCCTATAACTGTTAAAGGCTTTAGAAACGCTGTAATAAAATAAAGATTAATTTCAATTACTAGCCAAGCAAAAATGTTTACCGTATTAATGTAGCCCCAGACAAATTTAGTAGCTCGATAACGTTTAATCAATGTATAGATCCATATAACTAAATACATCACCAAAAATAGCCAAAATATAAATGAAGGTAAAAAGTTTATCTCGGCTTGTGGGAGAAAACTATTTCTATCGTGGTTCGTAACAATCCTATTTGTAAATAAAACTATGCCATATAGCAAGCCTATCAAAGCTAGCGCTAATATTTTCAATAAAATAGGTCTTTCTTTTAAATCCCACCTTTCAACATCATTTTTCATGTAATTGATTAGCTTGTCATTTTTCAAATTTAAACTTTCTTCAAAAGATGCCTTGAATAAATTTTTCATAATTGTCCCCAATTAAAGTTCATTTTCTCTGTACGAACACTTTAATCTCTCTATGCTACACTTCTTCCATAGCGGTTCCTTTGATATGTTTGTTAAAATATTTCTCTCCATACCATTCTAATTGTGTTTTCCCTTCCAGATTGCGGTATTCTTCTGAGTATTTGTGTTTATAATAACCGTGTAATAGATATGGCAAGAATAGATAGACTTCTCCGAAAATCATAACGATATTCATAGCTATCCATAGACCTAAAGTACTGATAAATCCAACAAAATCTGTTCGGACCTCATCACTATCCGGAAATACGATTTTCCATACCATGACGACAATGACAACTATCCAGCCATATTTTATTGCTTTCTCTACTAACATAGCCAACATATCTTTCTTTCTCCCTGTTCCATACAAAACATACTCAATTGAACGCTTCTTATTTATAAAAATGACACAACTAGCTAGTAATACTATTGCTAGTAATACTGTCAATCCTATTGGAGTCAATGGTTTAAGAAAAAATGTTATACACCATAAGTTTGCACTCAACAACATTATTATCAATAGATTATTCGCATTTAGAAGGAAAGTAACTTGACTAATTTCCTTGTAAACGACTTTTTTGATGTAGATGATACATAGTAACCATAAAAATAAAAACATGACCACGAGCCAAGATGGGAAGAAGTTGATTTCAGCTCTGCCCACAGGACTATTAGGATCTTGGTGGTAAAACATTGTAGATATAAGATAAACAATGCTAAATATCACGATTGAAAAAAAAGTATTTAATATTGGTCTACTCCGAAGTGATTTAGGATCTCCTTTCTCAATCATATATATTATTAATTGGTCATCCAACAACTTAATACTTTGTTCAAATGATGCATTAAACAGATGTTTCATATTCTCTATCACCAAAAACTAATCTTTGGAATTTTCACCGAAGATCGTGCCTTTCCAGTTATTTTATATATTTCCACTACTTCCTATGCTATTTCTCTTCCCTGTCAGTTCCTTTGATATGTTTGTTAAAATATCTCTCTCCGTACCATTCTAATTGTGTTTTCCCTTCCAAATGACGATACTCTTCAGGAAATTTATTTTTATAATAACCATGTAATAGGTATGGCAAGAACATATATAGTTCCGCAACTATGGTTCCAATATTCATTAACTGCCACATGAATACGATACCAATAAATCCAAAAATATCATTACGAACTTCTCCAGTATCTGGAAATACAAATTTCCAAATTCCTACGATAACAATCAAAATCCCCCCACATTTCAAAATAAAATCCATCAATTTTTCTATTTTCTTATCAACCTTATTTAATTTTGAAGTGCTGTTAAACAAAAGACGTTCTAGTGCATTGAATTTACTGATCACCAAAACATATCCCACCAAAATCACACATAGATACAAAAATAAAGTACCAAAAAGTGTTAGCGGTTTAAAAAAAATTGTTAAAAAATATAGATTCATCAGGATAACTAATAATATGATGTAATTATTCAAATTATTTAACTTAATAAATAATTTATTACTGAACCTACTTTTCGTTTGAAAAAAAATAAAACTACATAAATAGATAATATTCAATATCCAAAATAAATTTATTGGCAAAAAATTTATACTAGGAATCGGGAGAAAACTAGCAGGATTATGTTGTAAAATAGAGTCTCTTGAAAGAATAGCTATACCATATGAAAAAAGAACTAACATTAGAAATAGAATTACTGGTAAAACTTTTTTTTCTCCGTTATATAGTGATCGTTTAGATGTATCTCTTATCATATAATCAACTAATGGATCATCTAATAACTTTAAACTTTGTTCAAATGTCGCATTGAATAATTTTTTCATATGCTTCTCCATTTAGAGTTAATCTCATCCTGACGTCTACTTCTTATGTTTTTGTTTTTTCTTCTTTATCAGTTCCTTTGATATGTTTGTTGAAATATTTCACCCCATACCACTCTATTTGTGTTTTCCCTTCCAAATCGCGGTATTGTTCTGCGTATTTTTGCTTATAATACCCGTGTAATAGATAGGGGAAGTATAGATAGGATTCTGCAAAAATTATGACAATATCCATAGCTATCCACATACCTAACATACTAATGACTCCAAAAATATCTGTTCTTACTTCACCACTGTTCGGGAAGACGAACTTCCATAATATACCTACGGTCACAATTCCCCAGCCATATTTCATTGCTAATTTCATTACTTGATCTATCAACATATCTACCTTATCTTTTTTTCTTTCAACTTCATATAACACGTACTCAATCGTACGTTTCTTAGTCTTAAACACGAGGTAGCTAACTACTCCGATCAATCCTAGTAGGAATAGCATACCTAAAATGGTTAGTGGTTTAAGAAATACTGTTATGAATAAAAGATTCATCTCTATCACTAACCAGATAATATATAAGTTTAAGTTGAATTGACCTCGTATTCTTGTAAAGTAATACTCCCCTCTATCCCTAAAAATGAAAACTAAAGTTAGCCAGATACAAAATAATAAATAAAACAACCACATTGGTAAAAAATTGATATCTGGTGTAGGAAGTGGACTAGGTCCTAGTTCTCCTGCACTAATTTTCGTGGATATAACGGCGATCAAATAATTGATTCCTATTAAAAAGGCAAGTAATAGTACTCCGATCACTCTAGCAACTACCTTTTTACCACCTGTTGGATCGGGTAATTGATTAACGTCTTTATTCATAAAAGTAACAAATGTATCATCACTTAAATTTAAACTTTCTTCGAATGTCGCATTGAATAATTTTTTCATATTTTTCTCCAGTTAAAGCTAATCTCATTTCTAATGTCTACTCATTATGTTTTTATTTTTTCTTCTTTATCAGTCCCTTTGATATGCTTATTAAAATATTTCTCTCCGTACCATTCTAATTGTGTTTGCCCTTCCAGATTGCGGTATTCTTCTGAATATTTGTGTTTATAGTAACCATGTAATAGATACGGAAGGAACAGGTAGGCTTGTGCGATAATAAATCCTATATCAAACACAAACCACATAGCTAAAAATCCTATAAAACCCGTTACATCTGTGCGTGGTTTATCTCCACTAGGAAAAATAAAATTCCAAATAACCCCGATAATAACGACTATTGAGCTATACTTCACCACTAAATTTATTGCTTTTTCTATCCATTCATCCACCTTTTCTTTTTTATTTGTATCATAAAGTAAATTTTCTAAGGACGCTTTCTTACTTCTAACTACTATATATCCTACTAATAAAATTATTGAGAAAAATATTCCCATTCCTATAGCTGTTAGAGGCTTTAGAAATGCTGTGATGAAAAGAAGGTTAGTTTCAATTACTAGCCAAACAAAAATGTTTACTGTATTGATGTAGCCCCAGAAAAATTTAGTAGCTCGATAACGTTTAATCAATGTATAGCCCCATATAACTAAATACATTACCAAAAGTATCCAAAACAAAGATAAAGGTAAAAAGTTTATATCGGCTTGTGGAACTAAACTATTCTTATCGTGATTCGTAATAATGCTATTTGTAAATAAAACTATGCCATATAGCATGCCTATCAAAGCTAGCGCTAATATTTTCAATAAAACAGGTCTTTCTTTTAAATCCCACCTTTCAACATCATTTTTCATATAATTGATTAGCTTATCATTTTTCAAATTTAAACTTTCTTCAAAAGATGCTTTGAATAAATTTTTCATATTAATCTCCAATTAAAATTTATTTCTGGTAATTTTATCGAAGATAGTGCATTCCCAATTGATTTTCCCACTTGCTGAATCTCCTTATTCATATATTTCACTGTATTAGTACTTTGCTCAATCGCTTTGCCTATTTTTTCCGTACTCCTATCATATACTTCATATGCCCAAGTTTTACCACGATCATACACATTTGGTGCTAGTAGTTGTATCCCCTTATTTACTAAGCCTGCAGTAAGACCTATAGCAGCACCAACACCATTCCCAATAAATGGTACAAATGTGCCTAACTTTGCACCTAATGTCATTCCCTCTAACGGACCAATACTCTTCACCATCTCTATTCCGCCGCCTATTATTCCTTTACCAATACTTCCTGTTTTTCCATATTCATTCACAGCATTTGCTGCGAAAGTGACTCCTAATTGCGCGTAAGTAGCTACTTGACCTACCGTTCCTAATCCTTTGGCGACACCCCATTTTTTAGCTCCTTGTATCAAATGGGAGTTCTTCAAACCTTCACTGACATAGGTTTTTACGGGAGAGGTAAATTTAGTGAAATTTTGATAGGCTTTGCCTATCGTGTCGATTTTAGGAAGCCATTTTCCTTGAGCAACAGTTTTACCGAACATTTCGTATTTTGTCAGACAGTTAAACAATTTAGTTTTCATCCCTGAAGGTAGATAATTGGTAAGCATCCAAAATTCATCGTTGGATGCCAGCTTGTTTACCAACGCATCAGGATAATTGCTGACCAACATTTCAAGTCGTTTGATTGCATCGGTTTTCCCTTCTTTTAGAGGTTGAACTAATTTTTCAATCTCCCCATACAGCTCTAAGAAGGCATTGGTTGAAGATTCTTCTAGCAATGTCTGTCCGTTTGGTTTGTACTTCTCAAACCAACTTCCATCCACCCCTTTCGGCAATGTATAACTTCCATCTGCCTTTACGGTAGTTTGATTCAAAACTAAGACACTTTGCATGGCAAGTTTTAATTCCAGTAGACTGTTGTTGAACAGTCCACTGGTTTGAGAGTTAAAGGCATTGAGTTTTTGCTGTTTGCGTTGCAACTTGTAGATGTCTTCTTGCAAGCTGTCTGACATTCTCATCAGGTTGCGATGGAAGTCGGTCAGCATTTCTGTGATACCTGGTAAGATGCTTATATTAGCGATGTGTCTGATCGTCTGCGCATGGTTTTCAATCGATTGTTTAGCAAATGATTTAGCCCGAATCTGTCCGCTTAAATTCTCTTCGTCCAAGTATCCTTCACTAGCAACGATTTGATGCGCGGCGGAGTAAAGATTCAGATCTGACTGAATTTCTTGTACCGCATTGTTTACCCGATTAACTGTAGGAATGATTAATTCAGAAAACAGTCCTTTACCGGCTTGATAAGCTGCTCCGGAGAGTGTTTTTCCGTCAACTGCTTGAACAATTTGTTGGCTACCTGTTCGTAGTTGGTCGATCGTTGTACGAGCAAGTGATAAATTAGTGGTCATATTACTTATTAAGTTCGAAGATTCACTGGCTGAATAGATTAATCCCATCGTTTATTCCTTTCTTTCTGAAGGGCTGTACGTTCTTCTTCAAGCTTGAGCACACCGTTTAAGTATTCTTGGTCCAGTTGGTGCTGTTGTTCTTCTACTAGCCGCGTGAAGTAAGCTGATTTCCCTTCGTTCTCATTTTTCTCCCAACGAGCTGCTTGACTTCCTTGGGAGACTGATTCTTCTGTGAATCGTTGGATTTCTCGAAAGCTTTTTCGCATATCCATCTCTAAATGATGGATACATTGTTTTAACTGTTGTTTTTCTTTGCTTAGACGCTCCGATCGTTGCTCATTGTTGCTGATTTTACGATCATATTCAGCTATCAATTGTTCATTTTCCATACTGACTCCTTACTTGAACCTTGATTGACTATCTCTGACCGCAATTGCTTGAGCGAGCTGGGGGAATTTGTTTGCTTGTTCATTGACACAAGTGACTAGATTTGAAATATCATCGAGAAGCTTGTTACTGACCTCTACACCGGTTTTCATGCTGCTGATCGTACTCTTGTTTAAAGAACTTGTTTTGCTACTACTGACAGAAACATTTTTTATTCCTGATACGGCTGCTGCTGCAGTGGATTCCTGAGAAGCGATTTTCGGCATCTGTTTTCTCCTTATCTAAATTGATAAAATGGATCTTCTTTTAATCTCTCTTCTTCATTTATTTCAACGGTTTCTGCAATCGGTGCAGATGGTTCTTCTTGTACAGGCAATGGATGCTTTTGCGCATCTTTAAGTTGCCTTAACAAGTCATCTAAAAATTCTTCATCGGCTTGATTTTGAAAGCCTTCGAATAACACCTCTGTAATTTGGTCAGCTTGGATAGAAAAGACTTCTTGGCTTGGCACATCACCGAACGGATGAGGTGCTACACGATATCTCGAGATGACTTTTTCTTCTTCATTTTTGGCAATGGCACGAGCGACGATAAAATACAGCAGTTGATCATCTTCTGTTCCTACTAGTCTGACAATACTGCCTAGTGGCAAAAACGTTGTGATCATTTCTTCTCTCATACTTCTTCCTCCGTAGGAAACACAATGGCTTCCAATTGATCATCTTTCAAACTGTGTAGAACGTTTTTAGCAACTATTGCGTTTTTTTCTTGGTAAGAAAGATTTTCAATGAATAATTGGTTTTGTAAACTACCACCAAATAAAATCTGGTCGATATTTTCTTTTACGAACGTAGTGATTCCGCCAAATGTATTGCCGACTTTCGCTATGTTATCGATAAAGATAAATTGTAAATGATCACTTCCTCCACTTAATAGAGCAGTTACTTCTTCAGGGTCCAATGTTAGTTTCCCTACTAGGTCCGCGATACCATTGATAATAACGAGCCTCTTGCAAGTTTCATTTGTTAAGAGCGCTTCTAGTGCCGTTTTTAGGACTGTTGGTTCTTTCGTAAGGCATGAACGGTCCAAATAGAGTGAAACACCCGCCTTCGCTGATTCGAGTGTGCCATTGGCATCAATCAATACCACTTCTCCTTGACGTTCTTGACAGATTTGTTGAAGCAACCAAGGCATCATTGCACGGAATTGCTTGTTGCTGCTGAAAAAGATCCCTAATCGCAGACTCTGGAATAAGGCGAAAGATTCTACTAATGAGGTGGCTTTATTCAATCCCAAATACAGTTTGTTTTCATCGGCTTGCACAAGGTAAGAAGTGAAACTTTTCCGAGTTAGATTTTCTGGGGCCATTGGGATTTTGTCAGGGCGTTCTCCTGTCCATGCTCGATTGATCTCTATGATTTCTTCTTCCAAATGTTGGAGTAGTTCGGCATCATTTTTTCCATTACTTGGGAGATAAAACTGAATAGTGGTTGGCGTAGACAGTAAGACTTGCCCACGACCATTGATTGCTTCGGAGGTTAAAGCATTTCTGCCCATGACCATGTTTATCTCATTTTCATCGTTTAAATACATCGCGATCTTCGTTGCAATATTGCTCATCATATTGGTTCGGATGCTACCTGCTCGATTTGCAGTCATCACAAGAAAGACACCTAAACTTGCGCCATCTCGTAGTAATTGAAGCAACACTTCGTCAATTCTATCTTTACGCTTATCTTCTAAACTCAATCCATCATAACTGTCGAGAATGACTCCTAAGATCGGTAATTTTTCTGTTGTTCTTGTCTCGTATTGTGTGAGATTAGCGACTCCAGCTTGCTTGAATAAACTTTTGCGCTCAGCCAGTATTTTTTCGATTCGCCCGAGCATTTTTTGCAATTTTTCATCTTCTTCCAAGGTTGCAATATCTGCGACATGCGGCAATTCTTTGAGTGGCAATAAGCCGTTATTCCCAAAATCGATTAAATGAAAGTGAATCATTTCAGGGGTGTTTTGACGAGCAAGGTTCATCACAAGGGTTTGCAACAGTGTCGATTTCCCATACCCTGGACTGGCAACGATCAATGTATGACTGGCTTCTTCAAGATTGAAAGTATGATTCAATTGTTTTTGTTCCGAAGGGATATCTAAGCACCCAAATGGGATTGCTAGATTGCGGTCTTCCGCCTGTGTCACTTTTGGGGTAACGAGTTGCTTCTCCAAATTCGGTAGCCATGGTTTATCTGGTAACTTGTAGGCAGAAGCAGCAAAAGTTGTCTTGATTCGATCAATGACTGCTTCTAATTGTGTCGGCAGATCTCGAGTATCTTTTCCTTGGACAACTTCGACATCTGGATCATAGAGCAATTCCAGCTGTCCCAATTCATTGATTTTAAATACCCGTTCATCGATCACTTCTTCGATTAATTGTTCGGGGTCATAAGGCACTCCGGCATATCCGCTTTGAAACAATTCATACACTTCATTTTCGCCAACTTTCAAATACCCTCTTCCCGGGTTTACGATTTGTGCCGCATCCGGTGTTTTGAGTAGTTCATTTGAATCTTGGATACTCGCCATTTTCAAAGCGATTTTACTCGTACTATTGGCTTCGATCTGATCGTTGACTACGCCAGAAGGTTTTTGAGTGGCTAAAATCAGATGAACACCTAATGAACGTCCGATCCGGGCAACCGAGGTGAGTTCGTCTAAGAATTCTGGCACGTTGGCTTTAAGCTCTGCAAATTCGTCGGAAACTAGGATCAGATGAGGCAATGGTTTTTGCGGATAAACAACGTCTGGCTTAGGCGTTTTTCTTTGTTTATACAAAGACATATAGCCATTGATATTATTTACGCCATATTTGGCAAACTCTCTTTGTCGTTTTGCCAGCTCTGCTTTGATACTTGCCAAGGCTCGCGCAGTTCCAGCGCCGTCCAAATTGGTGATTGCTCCCATAAAGTGCGGTAAATGGTCTAAGGTATTGGCAATGCCGCCACCTTTCCAGTCAATAATCAACATGCCGATATCTTCTGGCGAAAAATTGATCGCTAAACCGATCAAATAAGTCGTTAAAAATTCGGATTTCCCTGAACCAGTCGTACCTCCAACTAAAGCGTGCGGGCCATGGACTCGTTCATGCAGATCCCAATAAACGAAATCTTTTTTCCCGCGCCAGCCAATCAATGAGCGAATGGATTTATTCGGTTCAGCCGAAGCCCAACGATTTGAAATCATGAGTTCTTCAACTGTCTTGACCTCATACTGATCCAGTAGACTTAAACTGTCAGGTACGGCATTTTTCTCTACTTCCACATGATGGAGATTAGCCAAACGCCGAATCGCTTTTTCGATTGGATAAGTTGTCGGCAAATGATTCGGAATAAATCGCTGATTCACATATTCATTGTTTTGATTGATCAACGTTGCCGCTTCATTGCTTTGGTATTCGATTAACGTCGTTGTTGTTTCTGGCAACATATTCAATGTTTCTTTTCCCCAGATGACCGTAATTCCATACTCTCCTAAATTTTCGGCCAAAAATTCGTTTAATCCATGACCTGCTAACCAACTTTCATCCAGGATCGAAAATACATAATGCGGTTGGAAGTGGACTTTCTCATTTCCAGCCTCACGAACTTGTTGTTTTCTTTTTGCTATTATTTGATAAAAGGAATTCAAAACCATATCTCGACTTTGAGGCGTATGGACAATGCCTCTCAGATTTAACGAACGAATTTTATCATGGGGCAACCACCGCCATTCTCGCCAATGTTGTTCGTATTCTTCTGATGGGATCAGTGTAATGAACTCAACATCTCGATAGGAGTGCAATACGCATAACTGGAAGAGAAGGAGTTGTAATGCTGTTCGCAAAATATTAGGCGTTCCTGCTAAACCAACTGTTTGTTCCAAAAGTGATACAATGATCGGTGCATCTCCCAGTTGTTTGTATGGGCTATTGAGATGCTCAAATGCTTCATTGCTTAATTCATCCTCTTCTGTCGGTTGGTAGCTTGTTTGAAAGCTGGCGTTGATCTCGCCGATCCCTAAACGGACAGATAAAAAATCCTCATTTACTGTCATCCGTTCATAGATCCGTGAATGGTAATCTTTTGCCATCAATGCTAGTTCATCCAGTGAAGGATTCATATATTCCAAAGCTGTTTTTTGTGTTTGCTGTAAGACGTTAAGCTCCGATTTTTTTTTGATCATATACTGACGATAATGCGCTTCCCTCGCATGATTTTTTCTGTTGGTTTCTTTTTTATTCGTAAAATAACTCGAAACAGAAAAGCCTGTTGTCAGTAAACTAGCCCCACCCATACTGATGAGCATGACTGGATTATCTCCGCTCAAGAAACTTGTCGCACCGCTTAGAACAACCATACCTAAAGGTGGCACGATCGTTTTCAACCATTCGTTCTTTCCTTCAGCAGATTTCTGCTTAGGGGGTTGGATCGCTACTTTCTCTTTTGGCTCCTTCAAGTGGATTCTTGGGCTACGTCTGAATGCGGGGAAGTTTGCTGGATACTCGGAAAGATAGGGTTCTTCCAGCAACTGCCAAGGGTCTAACCGTAGCTGATTTTTCAGATCGGTGATTTTCAATTGTTTCTCACGCATCTCAATGATCAGATGGTCAATGATCAATTGATCGCCTACAGAAAATGGAAAGACACCTTTTTTTACACGTTTGTGATTGTAATAGATCTTTGCTTCACTAGGATAGATTTTCACTTGATAGTCCTCGAGACTACTATCGTAATCAAGAAAAATCAACGCGTCAGAATCGATCCAGATTGCCGAGTCTTTTGCCCTTGATAGGTAGATACTTCCCGTCGGTTTATTGACGACAACCGTTTTCAATTGCTCATGCTGAACTAGGAGAAACTTCTCATCTCTGACTAATTCTCCTTCACAAAAAAGCTGTCCATCTTCACAGGAAATCGTGCGGTTTTCAATCATTACTTGATTCATTTTTTCTGTCATTTGTTTATGACTAAACGTCGAACCAAAGTAAAATAGATCATAAAGAACCGAAACGGAATGTTGGATTTGATCAGTCATTGAAATTGGCTTAGTTTGCTTCATTGCTATCCGTCCCGCCTTCTAAAATTTCTAAGTACTTATTGATTTCTTCCTCATAACTGGTTAGTAATTCTTGCTTCTTCTGGCCGCTCATTTTATTGTTTGCTCTTGTGGCGTCATATAATTTGGTGTAGGCATGCAAAATATATTGATTATCACCGAGATTTTGTGCGATATCTAAGGATCGATCAAAATCTCCCCGCCCGATGTAGATCCAGTAGAGCAAGGTATTTTCATTTGATTTTTGGGAAATGTTGTTCAATATCGCTGTTTTTTGTTCATTGGACAAATTATCCAGTTGTATTGCGCTGACTGCAGCGACGTATTGGGCGCCATTAGGGAGATCTTCAGGTTTATCATCCTTTAATGTTGTTAAGACCCCTGCATAATTATTGGCAATGTACTGCGTTTCAGCCGAGCTGATCCGTTCTTGTGCGGGAAGTCGATCAAACGCATAGATACCTGTCGTAATCGCTAAACCGATTGTTAAAATTCCTAATATCAGTGTTCCCCATTTAAAAACAAGGTAGCTTTTTTTGTTCACCATTTGGATTTCAGTCGCACGCTTTGCTTTTTGTTGCACGACCTGTTCGCCGATCATGCGATCAATTTCTGCGACACTATTTGCTCCTTGGATTCGCTTCGAAAGCTCATCCTTCAAGGTGCCATTTCCTTCAATCAGTTGCTCATAATCGTACTTGGGATGTAAAATCGTTAGGATCAACGCGCGATATTGCTTCAAAAATTCTTCTTCGGTTGCTTCATAAGGAATGATTGAATGCGCAAACCCCCGATGCCCTACGATGATTTCTTCTCCGAATAAAAATAGATTTGCCGGATGGATGAAAGGTTGGATGGGGCTGGTTAAAAACTCGGATAAGAAACTGATTTTTTGTGCAAGCAATAATCGTTGAAAAAGTTCTGTTCGTTTCAGGCATTCTTGCAAAGAATAGATTTGCTTGCTTTTTTGGTACTGAATGACTAGTTTTTCTTCTGAAGACTCTACGATTCGTCCAGAAAGTAAATGTTTTTTTTGTGCTAAGAATAGTTGATACTGTTCTAAGCGATCCAACTGGTACTGTTTCGCATTCAGTGTTACTTCTACCATATCAGCTGTTGTCTCAATGATGATCGTCTCAGAAATATCTTTTATGTGGCTCACGTTCGTTCCTCCGCTTTTTGTTGAGATTCATGAATCAGCAAATGATCGCCTTCACTTAATGGGTAATCCGCTACATAGGCCTCTTCTTTTAAGCGGATTGGTTTATTCAATACGACTAAATCGAACGTATCAGGCAGTGACGAACCATTTTGCGTTAAAGCTTCTTTTAATAATTCTTTCAATCGTGTAATCGTTACTTGGATCGGAATTTGCAAATCAATGATTTCTTCTTTGACTTGTAAACTGATACCGATTGCTTGATTTTTTTCCAACTACAACAGTCCTTTAATTATTTTTGTATTTCTGTTGTGAAAACTTTTTCCCTAAGTAACCGCCCCCACTAACCAGTAAAATACTCCCCAATAGAAGTAACAGCCAAGAAACAATTGTCCCGTGGGTAGTTGTGGGATTGGGGTTCGCTGACAATTGATGCCCTACAGACATTTGCTCTTCTTTAAACAATTTGGGTGTAATCGTATCTTCAAAAACTTGTGGCTGAGTGGTTTCTTCTGCCACAAAGACTAGGGTTTGAGCAGTAGAGATTTGTTGCTTTTCTTGCTCAATTCGCTCTTGGTCTAATTTTGTTTTATCTGCTAAAAATAAATCGTGCAGTATAAAGGTTGTTTCATTGTCTTCAACGCCTTCACTCTCTCGGTAGATCACCTGATTATTGATCGTGAGCGTACCTGAAAAAACTGTAGGATCGTTTGGACTTAAAACCTGTAATAGTCCTAATAAAAAGAGCAGTCGTCCTATTTTTTTCTGAGCCATCTGATCCCTCCGTTTATTCACTTGCTTGCTCTTTCTTTTCTTCCGGTCGGACAATAAAGTTCAGTACGATTCCAAACAAAAGGAAGAGAATCAGGAGTAGGTAACTTCCCCAACCGATGACCCCTTCATTCATCAGTACGGTAAACCCATTTTGAACATTCTGTAGAGGTGACAGACGGTAGAGTACTTCCGTTAACGAACCGTTTTTGATCGCTACGCCCAACAAAGGGGTCAACATGAAGAACAAGCCAAAAATCCCACCACATAGATACAACGTGATCTTTTTGAATTGACGCATGAACCCTAAAAGAACCAATTGACCACTGGCAAAGACTAAAAACGCATAAATGAACCAAATGAAAGAATGCGCAGCACCTGATACTGTGGTCGTTAAAATACTGTAAATAAGCGATAGCACAAACGTCACGCTTAGTATAGCCACCATATTGGGTATATTTTTCCATAGACGGTTTGGCGTAACCAATAAATCGGCAGAAGACACGACTCGTTTTTTCATCACGCTAGATAATTGGAAGGATACTAACAGGATCGTAAACCCACCGATCAACGTCACGTAGTATGGAGTCAATGAACTTTGTCTTGTTTGACCAAAACTTCCTTGCCCTAAAATGGGACTGGCAAGAAAATTAAAGACATGTGGATTGTCTGCTCCACCATTCCTTGTATTTGAAAGGACGCCACTAAATGCTTCAGCATATAGTTGATTTTCTGAAATCGTCTGTGCCGATTCATCGAGAGACGAACTTAGATTGCTTAAAATAGTGTTTGCATTGTCCTGTACTTCGACCGTCGACTCTTTAAGTTGTTCGATCGTTGGAGCAATATCAGCTACTTCCGCCGCAGATTGTCCGGTAACTTCAGCTGCTGACTTTGAACTTGCCATCAATCCTTGCATCGTTTCGATTAGATTGGTTGTACGAGCTTCAATCATCGCGTATTCATTTTCTTTAGGATGTGGATTTCCTTCTGTGATGACAGATTCCGCTTCTATTTGTGCCGTTTGTTGCCAACCCGTGTAAACTGTATGGATATGTTGATTCGCAGAAGCAAACCACTGATTTAATTTGTCTGCTTCTTCCACAAACGTTTGTGGTAACGTCATAAGGTGCAACGTACCGTACAAAGTTGGTTTTTGTTCTTCGGACTCTCTCGTCCCTGGGGAACCAATGACCGCTTGTAAAGCAATGAGTTGATTCTCTGTGTCGCCATACAATTGATCTCCTGTTTTTTTATATTCCTGGTACAGCTGTTCACTGATCATCAAAGGCTTATCACTTTCCTGAAGATTGTTGTAAAGCCAGTAGATCGACCGAGAATCAGCTAATTCAATGAGGGATTTCCCTATATTTTCTGGTTGATCGATCATCCGTCGGTATGCGGGTGTCGTTATAGAGTGGTGGGGTGCACCAAATAGCGTGACAATTTGTTGTGCAGTGGTACTCAGCAGTTGAAACAACTCCAATAGTTGTGGCACATCATCGATCAAAGGCTGATCCATCGGAAGATAAACCGAGTATTCATTCGTCTGTTGTACACGTTCATTGATCATCCATGTGTAAAACACCTGATTGTATGAAGTCGTCTGCTGTTCTGGAGTCAATTGCCAGCTCAAAGGAATCTTTATTTCAAAAGCCAATGTCTCTGGCAATGAAGGATTTTCTAAATGATGATCTTCCTCTTCCGTTTCCTCCGGCTCAATCACCCAAGGCTGTAGGATCGTCACAGAATGGTCTGTATCTATTCGAATCGCTGTTTCATAGTTGTAGAGTGCCAACAACTGATTCAAGTCATTTTCCATTTCTGTAAAATCATGTGTTGGATCAAAAATGACCGTCCCATGCTCTTCTGTTTGTATAGAGAGAACCGTTTCTTGATTTAAATCAATTGAAATCTGTTGATAGGCTGTAGGTAAAGAAATGTTTGCTTCATGTTGTGCCTTTGGTTCAAGATAAGCAAAAGAAGCTTCACTCCCGATTGGTTGATCAAAATCATTGGCATAACGTGACACAATCGTTAACTCATCATTAAAAATCGCCGCCTGATCCTGACTGATCACTGCTTGGTTTTGTAATTCAGCTAATAATTGAGCCAAACTATCTGTTGGTATTTGCGGCAAGGCTTGTTCAATCACTGATTGATACGCGCCATCTAGTTTCGGTTCATTCCTTTGATTCGTCATCAACTTGATGATTGCATGTTTGACTTGATCTTCTGTGGCAGTTTCAGGTGTACTTGTCGGATCGTTATAATAGGCATTGGCAATTTGTCCTTTTAATCGTTCTAGCTGCTCGACCTGACTTTCCAACTCGGTAATTTGTTGTTGGATCTCTTCAATGCGTGCCTGTTGATTTGTATGAAAAGCTGTTGCCTGAGTCAAAAAATCCCAATACACGCCCATACTGTTTTGCTCATTTGATGTATAAAAATTGCTAAGCTGAGTTAAAATCGCATCATTGAACAAATCATGTTGGTTGGTATAATCAATCGTTGCATTTTCCCATTGAGCGGCTAATTGATTTTTTTGTACATCGACTTGTTGATTGAATTGCTCGATTGCTTCGTTGATTTTTTCATTTGCTTCTTTTGTATAGTCGACAATCGTCTCCTGGACACTTTCTGTCTCTTGATGTGTTTCTTCCAAACTTGTATTAGTGCGATCTAAAAGAGTTTGCACTGAATCTACAAAGGCTTGTTGTTGGGCGTTGAATGTACTATTAGTTTTCTCCAAGATACTCGTTGTATCCAGCACACTAGCATAATTGTCTGGAATATTTTTGAATGGTTGGTAAATCGTATTTTCCAGATTTTGTTGATAGCTGCTGTGCGTGTTGGTCATTTTGTTCACATTTTGTTGTGCCTCAGATAGATTCCCTACAATACTCGAGAAATACATCTGTACGACACGTTGATTGAAGTTTGTTAAAATCTGATTGACCTGTTCTTCGATCATTTGGTTCGTGATTTCATTTTGTCCATCCCGCACTTGATATTCGATGATCGCTTTTTCTGGATTGATGCTTTGTAAAGATAATAGTCTTTCCGAAAAATCTTGGGGAATAATGATTTTTGCATCGAATTGGCCATTCTCTAGTCCTGCTGTTGCAATATTGCGCGTCGTAGTTTCCCAACGATTTGTAGTATCTTTATTGATCAATGTCACAAAATCTGTTCCTAATAAGTACTGCTGACCTTCAAAATCTGCGCCTCGATCTTCGTTCACTAAGACATATTGCATTTTTGATGTCGGACTAGCATTACTCGTGATGATACTCTTTTCTTCAAATCCAATATAAGCAAAGAAAAGAAGCAAAGATAAACTTGCAAAGATCGCAAGAATAAAAGGTTGCTTTTGCTTCAATCGATTTTTCAAATGGTTATCCTCCTCTGAAAAAGGATTTTTTCAAGAAGTCACTTGTACCTGTATGTACAGCGTAAGTCATTCTTTTAAAATAAGCGTCAAAATCCAAAAAGAGCTAGCTGATTTCGGATTTTGACGCTTATTTCTTGAAATTGTGCACTTCTGTCATATCCTTTTTTAGGCTATAGCTGAGATGCTGTTATTGATTGTATTTTATTTCACATAAAATGGGTTGATAAGGGATCTTAGGTAACTAGTTACAGTTCCCTTCGATTTGTTGCTCAAGTTAAAAGCCAAACGAACCGGCATCTTGACGATCGCGTTCTGCGACAGTATCAGCATACTTGTTCAACTGTTGGTTGATACTTTCAAGAAGTTCTTCCATTTGACGCACGTTGCCTTCTAGCTGGTTGTATTGTTCCAAATAGGCTTGAAACGCTTGCCCTTTCCACTGTTGACTGATTTGTTGGTTCATTGAATTGACTTTGCGGATTGCTTCCTGGATCTGAGATGCTGCCTGTGAATAAACCTGTGCTTGTGACTTCAGTTGTTCGGGTGTGACTGCAATTACTCCTGCCATTGTGTAACCTCCTAAAAAATTTTTTTGACTAGTTTATCATACTTGATTTTTAACTGGTCAAAATATAATACGCCGAATAAGGTTAATCTTCGTCGTATACGCACAATTATTTCCGTATAGGATTAGTTATTTTATAATGACATTTGATGATCTGGCGCTGGCAACTCACTCTTTAGTCCAAAGTCAACGCGATAAATTTGCTCCACAAAGCGTAACAGTTCGTATTTTTTCTGATATTGTTGCTTTGAATCCAAGTAGCAACTGACCGCTAATGCCTTTTTCACGTGATACTTTCCTTTTTCATTTCCCTTGATGATGTACCAGACGCCTTACAAAAACAGTTGCAAGTTTCGCTCATAATATAGTTCTTCTTCAAGGAAATATTCTTCCAGTTTTGCCCCATATTTCCAAATCAGACGGCGATCTTGATTTTTAATAAATAGAATGAGGCCATTTGCCAACATACGAAACGTCTCACTTTGTCCACTGCGATTTTCTTCGTAGACCGCCAAACTCAGAAACGATTTTTCTAAGATCAAATCAATAAATTTAGAATGAAACGCATACATACAATTGGTAAATAAAAAAATCTCATAACGTGTCCATGTCTGCGCCTTCATTAAATATTGATAAACTTCTGAAGACAATACGTCGATTTTTTCTTCTTTTAATTGTGCGATCATCAAGCGACAAAGGCTGACCAGATGACGTTCTCTTTGTGTACTAGGTTCTTCTGTTTCATACAACATGATAATACTATGTAATTCCAAACTATCTTTTTTCTCAAAAGCCACTACCGCTTCTTGCATCAATCGATTAACCTCGGATAAATCATTTGGAAAATTAAATAACTGTAGTTCATCGTAGTCTAAATTGAGTTTTTTCAAAAAGTAAGTCAACTTACTGACTGTCGTATCTGCTTTGTTTTGAATAAAGCGTTTATAAACAGAACGACTAGCTTCCTCCCCGCAAAGTTCTGCGATCGTTATTCCTTTTTGCTTTCTAACAAATTCAACGATTTCCCATACTTCCATTTTTTCACTCCTGACCCCTTTCACTGAAACTTGAACTCAAGGATTTTATAGAAAGAGCTTCTATGATCGAAATGTGATAAAGCTAAAAAATAGCTATTTATTTTAATCTTACCATCATTTTCGCACGAATATCACATTTATTTATAATAACTGACGTTTTATCAAGGGAAACATTTCAATACCAACCCTAAATAAATTAGATAACTAAATCTAAATGTTATTTATACTAGTGATGAAAATGAAATAAACAGTGTATTCGCCGTTTAAAATGTAATGTTACCCGCAAAAAAAGAATGAGCGCTCGCAACAACAATTTCTGCGATTTCTCATTCTTTTTTTGATTCATCAGATTACTAAGATTAGCATGGCCAATTATAAAGTTGATTGATGTGAATCATCTTTTCGTTTTTCGACATCTTTTTTTGCTTTTCTTAGTAGTTGGACTTTTCTTAACTGACTGACATAGTTCTTACGATCTAACATCAGATAATGATTTTCTCTGATCACTGTTAATTGCTCTTTATAGATCATCGCAGCAGCAGTTAGTGCCAAGCGGCAATTTGGATCGATCAAAGGAAGCATCGCAAAAGAAGCTTCGTATTTTTGTTCTGCTTCATTGGCTACTGCTTCCCACAGATCAATCAGTGATTTAGTAGGTTTACTTGCATGCAACATCGCTTCTGTCACACCATAATCACGCATCATTTCCTTTGGCAAATAAATCCGTCCCATTTGGTTATCTTCACCGATATCCCGTAAAATATTCGTCAACTGCATCGCTTCACCCAGTAGTTTTGCTGGCGATTGGATCTCTTCTGCTTGATCAGATAGTAAAGGTAATAGCATCAAGCCGACACTACCTGCGACATAGTAACAATAGTCTTCTAAGTCGGCAAACGTTTCTGGCTGGGTAAAGACTAGATCTTGCTTTTGACCTTCGATCATGTCATAAAAGGGTGCCAAAGTCATCGGGTACACGGAAAAGACAACTGACAAGGCACGCCAAATGGGTTCGTCAGGAATTTCCCCCAATGCAAAGGCATCTAATTGCTGTTTTAATGCCAACAACTTTTCTTCGCTATGTGCTAAGTCAACGGTATCATCTGCCAAGCGACAGAAGGCATAAATGGCATAGACACTTTTTGCTTTTTTTTCAGGAAGTTGAGAAAACGCTGCATAAAAAGATTTTGAATATTTTTTTATCACTGTTTCACAATATGCAAAATCTTCCGCGTGTTTTTCAAACAATTCCTGATTAGTTTTTGTCATCTTTAACCAACTCCTCTACCGCAAGCTTGGCACTTTGCATAACGATTGGTACACCAGCTCCGGGATGTGTACTGCTGCCGCAAAAATATAGATTTTCAGCAGAAGCAAATTTATTATGAGGGCGATAGTAATTACTTTGTTTTAAAGTTGGCTTCAAGCCAAACGTTGCCCCATTGTACGCATTGAAATGTTGTTCAAAATCTTTTGGTGTGTAATAACTTTCTGACACGATATGCTCTTCAATATCCGTAAAGTCCGTTTTTTCTTTTAACAACGTCAATACTTTATGACGGTATTCTTGGACTTTTGCTTCTGACCAATCTTCATATTTTGAAAGTTCCGGAACTGGAACTAGCACATATAACCCTTCATGGTTTTCTGGTGCCAGTGACTCATCCATGATCGTCGGGCGGTATAAATAAAAGGATGGATCTTCAGGCAACCGACCGTCTTCAAACAAATCATCAATATTTCGTTTGAAGTCATCAGCGAAGTAAATGCTGTGGAGATAATTCCCTGGATATTTTTTATCTAATCCCAAATAAAGTAAGAAACACGAACAAGAGTATTCCATCTTATCGATTTTCTTATCTGTATATTTCCCACGATTCTTTTCATCAGGGATCAACTCTTTCATCGCATAAGGGAAATCTGCGCCACAAACGACCGCATCTGCTTCCACTCGTTCCTGGCCGATTCGAACACCTTTTGCCACTTTATTTTCAATGATCAATTCATCAACGGGTGTATTATAATGGATCGTTCCACCTAATTCTTCTAGTAATTTGGCTAGTGAGGTCGCTAAAGTATACATACCTCCCTTGATAAAATGAACCCCATAGAGGAGTTCGATCATGGGGATGATCGTGTATAACGACGGGCCTTGGTATGGGGAAACACCGATGTATAGGGTTTGGAACGCCAATGATTTTCGCAATCGTTCATCTTTGACAAATTTAGCGATCGATGAATATGCGTCACTAAATGTTCTGAGACGAATCCCTGCCCAAAGTGATTTAGGATTATAAAAATCCCAAAAACCACGAAAGGATTTAGTAATAAATGCCTCTTTGGCTATGTTATAACGCTTGTAGATATCCGCTAGAAACGCATAATAGCCTTGCGCATCTTCTTGCGAAATCGCTTCGAGTGTCTTAGTCAATTCAATGAGATCATTTGAAAACTCGAGTGGTTCTTCTTTATTGAAGTAAAGCTTCAACATCGGATCAACTTTTTCCATCGGAATGTAGTCATCCGGGTTCTTTCCACAAAATTCAAACACTTCGCGATAGATTTCAGGCATCATCACGATCGTCGGGCCGACATCAAACGTGAACCCATCTTTTTTGATTTGGTTCATTTTGCCGCCAGGACCACTTTCTTTTTCGTACAGTGTTACTTCATAGCCTAATTTTTGCAAACGTACAGCTGCACTTAATCCTGCCACTCCTGCACCTGTTACAATGACTTTTTTCATGACATCCACCTACTCAATTCTTGTTCTATAAATTTTTATCATCTGATAAATTTTAGGATATCATTAAATTTGTTATGTCATAAAATAAAACGCTCAAATAACATTAGTTACATTAAATTTTCTTCATTTTTCATCCCTTTCCATTCATTTTTTATCATTTTTCACTCACTATCAGTTTGTCGTGAAATATATAATCTAAACATCGGCTATCTCCTACAAGAGAATAAAGCTTGCTATAAAGCGAATCTTCCACAAAAAAAGCCGTAACATCTAAAAATATCGAAATATTTTCGGATGTTACGGTCTTTTTTGATGTTCATTTTTATCACGACTCAACTGTTTATTCAGTTTTATGTTGAAATTCATCTAATCGTGCCCGAACTTCATCGGTAGATTTCGTGTTCATCAATTGTACACGTAAATCATTTGCCCCTGGAAACCCTTTGACATAGATTTTAAAGAAGCGATGTAATCCAGTGATCGAACGAGGGATTTCTTTTGCATAATGATCTTGCAGATCTAGTTGTAAACGTAGCAGATCAATCAGTTCTTCTGCTGAATGTTCTCTTGGCTCTTTTTCAAAGGCAAATGGGTTTTTAAAGATCCCACGACCAATCATGATTCCGTCTACACCATATTTTTCAGCTAATTCGAGCCCAGTTTGGCGGTCAGGAATGTCGCCATTGATCGTCAATTTCGTTTGCGGTGCGATTTTGTCACGCAAGGCTACGACTTCAGGAATCAATTCCCAATGCGCCTCTACTTTACTCATTTCTTTACGTGTTCGCAAATGAACAGAAAGATTCGCAATGTCTTGCTTTAACAAATGGCTGAGCCAATCAATCATCTCTGCTTGCTCCGTATAACCAATACGCGTTTTCACACTTACCGGCAACCCTCCAGCTTTGGCAGCTTCGATCAATTCAGCAGCAACTTCAGGTCTTAAAATCAACCCACTGCCTTTTCCTCGTTCTGCCACATTAGGCACCGGACAGCCCATATTGATGTCGATTCCTTTAAAGCCCATTTCGGCTAGTTGGATACTCATCTCTCTGAAAAATTCCGGTTTATCTCCCCAAATATGTGCTACCATTGGCTGTTCGTCTTCAGTAAACGTCAAACGTCCTTTGACACTTTCTTTGCCATCTGGATGACAAAAGCTATCTGAGTTGGTAAATTCGGTGAAATACACATCCGGCGCGCCGGCTTTTTGGACGACATGCCGAAAAACCACATCTGTCACATCTTCCATTGGTGCTAATACAAAAAAGGGCGTAGGTAATTCAGCCCAAAAATTATCTTTCATTAAGTACACTCCATTTCGCTATATGCAAAGTTCCATCAAAAACATTGTTGCCATTATACTAGGAAAAAGAAAAAGAAGCAAAGAGGTTGTGAAAGGAGCGGTCAGCACTAAGGCATAAGACAGGGAAATTGAAAATGGCTCTTTCATTTTTGATTTTTCTGGCTTATGACCGAAGTGTTGCTCCTTGAACACCGTTTATCCAGGTTGTGAGAAAGCCGATCAGCTCCGAATAGTAAGGCGGAAATTGAGAAAATAGCTTCTCATATTTTTTCAATTTTTGACTTACTATTGAAGGAGTTGGCTTTCGAACACCGTTTATCTAGGTTGTGAAAGGAGCGGTCAGCACTAAGGCATAAGACAGGGAAATTGAAAATGGCTCTTTCATTTTTGATTTTTCTGGCTTATGACCGAAGTGTTGCTCCTTGAACACCGTTTATCCAGGTTGTGAGAAAGCCGATCAGCTCCGAATAGTAAGGCGGAAATTGGGAAAATAGCTTCTCATATTTTTTCAATTTTCGACTTACTATTGAAGGAGTTGGCTTTCGAACACCGTTTATCTTAGGTTGTGAGAAAAGCGTTTTGGCCTGAGCAGTAAGATAGAAAATTGTAAAATAGCTTCTCATATTTTGCAATTTTTTAGCTTAATGTTGAAGGCCAGCTTTTTGAACACCGTTTATCCAGGTTGTGAGAGGAGCGGTCAGCTTATTAACTTCTCAACCCTCTACCTTTGTTGATCAAGTACCAACACGTTGAATAAAGCACAACGATGAACAGCACAAGGATTGCAATTGAAACAAAGATCGGTACATCTGTCGTGCCTAAGAAACCATATCGGAAACTTGAGATCATATAAACAATTGGATTCACTTTTGAGATGGCTTGCCAAATCGGTGGCAACATTGAAATCGAATAGAAGACTCCACCAAGGTAAGTCAACGGCTGTAACACAAACGTTGGTACGATGGATACGTCATCATAAGATTGCGCGAAAATCCCATTGATCAAGCCAGCAAGAGAGAATAAGATGGCGGTCATCAATAGCGTCAATACAACGATCGTCCATGAATAGACATGTAATGGAACAAAAAACAGAGAAATCATTGTGACTAAAGCACCGACCAAGACACTTCGGCCTAATCCACCGATCACAAATCCCCAGATGATGACGTGTGTTGGTACGGGCGCAACTAAAATCTCTTCGATGTTCTTTTGGAATTTTTGTGAAAAGAACGAGGAAGAAACATTTGAATAAGAGCTTGTGATGGCTGACATCATGATCAATCCTGGAACGATAAATTCCATGTAAGAAAAGCCACCCATATCCCCGATCCGTCCACCGATCATTTTTCCGAAGATGATAAAATACAAGGACGTAGTGATCACTGGTGGTACTAAGGTTTGTACCCAGATACGCATATAGCGATTGGTTTCTTTGATTGCTAAACTTTTTAATGCAGTAAAATAAAGATTAAACATTTTCTTTCGTTGCCTCCACATGATAGGTTTCTTCCGTAATTTTCAAGAATAGTTCTTCTAAACGATTGGACTTATTACGCATGGATAATACTTTGATTCCTTGCGCACTTAACTGTTCAAAGATCCCATTCACGCCTTGATTACGCTCTACTTCGACCGCAAGCGTGCGTTCATCTTCTAAAACACTCGTATAGCCAACGATCTCTGGCTTTTTGTCATAAGGTGCTAAGTCAAAGATAAACGTTTCGAATTGCAATTTGGACAGCAATGCTTTCATAGAAGTATTCTCAATCAACTCACCCGATTGGATGATCCCGATATTACGGCAAAGCATTTCTGCTTCTTCCAAATAATGGGTCGTCAAAATGATTGTTGTGCCTGCATTGTTCAACTCACGTAGAAATTCCCACATTTCTCTTCTTAATTCAATATCGACACCTGCTGTCGGTTCATCAAGAATCAATAATTTAGGTTCATGCATCAATGCTCGGGCGATCATCAAACGACGTTTCATCCCACCTGAAAGCATCCGCGCACGAACATTTCGTTTCTCCCATAAATTAGACTGTTTGAGGTATTTCTCACTACGTTTCAATGCTTCGTTACGAGAAACACCATAATAACCCGCTTGATTGACAACGATTTGTTGTACTGTTTCAAACGGATTGAAGTTGAACTCTTGGGGAACTAAACCGATTTGTTGTTTCGCTCGTACTAAATCTGTATCCAGATCATAGCCAAATACTTTCACTTTTCCTGAAGTCTTATTCACCAATGAAGTGATGATACCGATCGTTGTCGATTTCCCTGCGCCATTTGGTCCTAGCAGTGCATAAAAGTCACCTTCTTCAACCGTTAGATTGATGCCTCGCAGTGCTTCAACACCTGTCGCATAGATTTTTCTCAAGTCATTTATCTCAAGAGCATTTGTCATTTTTTTTATAACTCTCCTTATTTTGTCTGATTTACTATTTTAGCATGTATTGAGGTTGTGAGAAAGTCGTTCAGCTCCGAGTATTAAGACGAAACGTGGGAAAATAGCTCCTCATATTTTTTCACGTTTTGACTTAATATCGAAGGAGTTGACTTTCGAACACCGTTTATCTAGGTTGTGAAAGGAGCGGTTTGCACTAAGGCATAAGACAGGGAAATTGAAAATGGTTTTTTCATTTTTGATTTTTCTGGCTTATGACCGAAGTGTTGCTCCTTGAACACCGTTTATCTAGGTTGTGAGAAAGTCGTTCAGCTCCGAGTATCACAGTAAAAAATGAAAAAACCACAAGAAATTCCAGAAAAATATATCTGGCATGCTAGTGGTTTTTTCCCTATCAATGATGTCGTTTAGCTGTTTCCTCTTTGTTTCATATTAGTTCTTATTCAACTACCCGCCATTGGCGATGTTGATCAAAAAAGGCGGCTTCTGCTTGTGCCTCGTCAACGATGGCTTTAGGGTATTTCAGCACATCTAATAAAGCAATGGCATTTCTTGTTTTAGCAGGTCCTTGTTTTAATTTAAAGTCAAAGCTGATCCCTTTTTCAGGCGTTACTTGCTCTTCGAAATGGACATTGGCACAATCTTTCTTCAAGATCTCTGTCAATTCGATATCGTGTGTTGCAACAAATGCTAACGATGGGTAATCGCTCAGCCAGTTCACGATTGCTGCCGAAGAAGCAATCCGTTCAATCGTATTTGTGCCTTTCAAAATCTCATCGACAAAGCAATAGCAGCGTTCATTTGTTTCCACTTGTTGCAATAAACGCTTGATCGATTTGATTTCTGAAACAAAGTAACTATCGCCTTCAAATAAGTTATCTTCGATCGCCATTGAGGTCAAGACATGACCGGGTTGGAGCGTGAAAGATTCGGCTAAAGCGGTTTGGATCGTTTGCGCTAAAATGCAGTTGATCGCAATACTTTTAACATACGTCGATTTTCCTGAAGCATTCGAGCCTGTGACCAATGTGTTTTGTTGCCAAGCGATTGGATTGACGACTGCCTCTGAAATCAAAGGATGGTACGTATCCTCTGCGATGACCCCTCCTTCTGAAACCACTGGTTGACAGGAATAAGGCATGTAGGTGCGATAGTTCAACACCGCCGCTGCCACTTCTAACTCGCCTAATAACTGCCATAGATCGATTGCTTCTTTCGTTTTTTTCTCCAATCGACTAATAACAAAATGATACGAAATAAAAGGTAACATGAACATCATATTCAAATAGTCAAAAAACAACTCTGCTTCCGAGCCATTTTTTACGCGAAACGAAAAGCCGAACTTAGGGATATCTCTCAAAGGCTGAACATTTTTTTGCAGTTCCGCTTGCAATGGTGTGGCAAACGTAGCGATTTTTTTCGCCGCAGAAATCGTGGAAACAAGATAGCCCATACTGTTAAGTTCTGTTTCGAGCGTTTGTTTTTTTATCAAATAATAGATCGTATTGAACAATACGCTAACGATTGCGACAAAGATCCCGACCATTTGCCCGAGTAAAAATAGCCCTAAACCAATAAGCGGTAATATACCTAAGAAAGCAAACAAACCGATATGACCAATTTTCTTGCTCTTACCATCTGCTAAATATTGTTTGGCAAAATTTCGATCTTTTTTCCCTAGTCGTGCAAATTGATACTGGATCTCTTCTCTCAATTTAGGATTTTCTTGGTAGAAAGTGATTAATTGTTCTAACCGTTGATCGTGTCCAAAATCAAAGTTACGTAGACGTTGGTACAACGCTTCTGAACCTACACTCGAATACGTATGATTGACTGTTTCGAATACTTCAAACATATCCAGATCATACCAAGTCAAATCATCGACTTCGCTATCCCACGTTCGAAACTTTTTTTCTGTCTGCCAAGCTTCTTTTAAGCTTTCCTCCTTATCGAATCGTACTTGATATGGAAGTTTGCCCCACTTGTAACGGACATCGGCTCTTAGTTTTCTTCGTGAATTGATTTCTAACGCAACTAAGACTCCGATAAGTCCGACGATAAGAAGGATGATAAATTCTGTTTGACTCATAACTTCTCTCCAATCTATTAAATACTTCAAGTATAGCATTGATTGGAAACATAAATAGAGTTATAAAAAAACTATCCATCTTTTTCATCACAATCACATTAGCTTTAGACACCAATCGATCCCTTCTAAAAGTAGCTTTTCAGTTGCTTCATGTTGTAACCCTTCTGAAAAATGTGCAGGCGTGATGCAAAAGACGCTACCTTTGCCATATTGATGGCGCCAAGCAGCAATCGATTCGCCGGATTGAGAATAGCTGTGCAGGCGAACTTCTGTCTTCGCTTGATCTACCTCCGTGAAGTAGTGTTCGTCCCAAATCTTGTAAGATAGACCCTTTTGATCCCGATAGACGACTTCTGTTGGTTTAGGATGGTGAATGAATCGCCCACCTAGCATGTCATGAAAAGTGGAATGGATCGGATAGTTAGATAGTCCTGAATGATGTGCGATCAGGCTTCCGCCATTTACCACATACTCGGTGATCAGCTGATCGTATGTTTCATCTAACCAAACCGCCTGATCTGTTTCTGGCGCTAACCGATTTTCCTTTGAAAGAAGGAATATATCTGGTTGCTCTTGTAAGATTTTCCTCAGTTGATCAATTGTCAGATCAGTCATCTCTAGTTCTTGTGGAAACTTCTTAACTATTCCCTGAAAATAATCGACTAATTGATCATGTGGATGATAAAAATCGCCTAATAATGTGACTATTTTTTTCATCGAAAAAGCCCTCCTTTCACTCAATCATGCGTGTGTCACTTTTCATACATATGACAGATTTCCTTTGTACATTCGTATACTTTACGATAACGTGCATATACCTTTTGATACATTTCAACTTGTTGTGAATCGGGTTGTACTGGCGATTGGTAGGAAACAAAAACCGCTGCGCATTCGTTCAAATCGGCAAACCAGCCACAGCCGACTGCTGCTAACATGGCAGCTCCCAAGCCAGGTCCTTGTTCAGTTGTTAAAGTAACGATCGGGCGATTGAAAATATCTGCCTGCATTTGCAGCCATGCTGGATTTTTGGCGCCGCCACCTACCGAGACGATTTTTTCTATTTTTTGTTGGGTCATTTCCTCCATGATTTCTTGTGAATCCTTTAAAGAGAAGGTGATTCCTTCTAGCACGCTGCGGGTAAAGTGTTTCAGTTCGTGTTGCGTATCAATCCCGATAAAGCTTCCTCTGATTTGACTATCACTATAAGGAGTTCGTTCGCCTACGATATAAGGAGTGAACAACAACCCATTACTGCCAGCTTCAACGGTTCCTACCTCTGATAATAACTCATTGAATGATAGATTCGGAGCAAAGCGCTGCTTGAACCAGCTCAAGCTGTCGCCCGCCGCTAAGGTCACGCCCATGGAATAGGCTGCCCCTGAGGCATGTTGGAAGAGATGGAGCTTGCCTTGGTAGTCTCTATCCACATTTTTTTCGTATCGAAGAAATACTCCGCTTGTACCGATTGAACACAAGCCTAGACCTTCTTCTAAAATACCAGCGCCCACAGCACCACAAGCGTTGTCAGCACCGCCTGCGATCACTTTGATTTGTTTGGTAAATCCGTATCTTTCTTTTAGCTCTTCTTTCAATGTGCCGACTACTTCAGTAGATGCCACTAAAGGAGGTAAGATGTCTGCGTTGATTTCAAAGGTTTCGATGATTTCTTCATCCCACTGCTTAGTTTCTTGATTCAACAGTAGCGTTCCAGCCGCATCCGAATAGTCCATATGATACGAGCCGGTCAACCAGAATCGTAAATAATCTTTTGGCAATTGGATCTGTTTGACCTTTTCCAAAACTGTTGGTTCATGTTCTTGGACCCATAGGATTTTAGGGAGCGTAAAGCCTTCTAATGCTTTGTTTTTTGTTTGTTGAAGTAACTTATCTCCTATGGTTTCAGTGATTCTTTGGCATTGCGTGGTCGTTCGCACGTCATTCCATAAAATAGCTGGTCTTAGAACTTGGTCTGCTTCATCCAATAATACTAAGCTGTGCATCTGTCCAGAAAAGCTGATGCCTACTAGTTCATCTTTGAAATCAGTCACTTGTTCGACCAATTCTTTTATCACCTTATCTGTTGCTTTGAGCCAGTCCGCTGGTTGTTGCTCGCTATAACCCATTTGTGGATTACTCATAGGATAAGAAGCAACTGCTTCTCCCACTAGTTGCCCTTTTTGATCAAACACTAAGCCTTTCAATGCACTCGTTCCTAAGTCTAAACCTAATACATACATCGTTTATTTTCCTTTCTAATTTAAACAAGTGAAAGAAACAGTCTGCTCCTTGAAGTCACCGCCTGTTTCTTTCCATTGATCATATACGTATTTTATTCTGTTTCGTCCGTACTTTCTGTTTCGTCCTCTTCGACAGAGTCGGTTTTCACTTTACTTTTTTCTTTTCCATATTCTTCTAAGTCTTCGGCTAACACGTAGTTGACATCGATTGGGATGGTTGCATCAATCGTTTCTCCGTCAATGGCTTTCACTAAATTCTCAATGACTTGATAACCAATTTGGTAGGCATCTTGATCAACGATGGCTGTAATTCGTTCATCCGCCACACCTCTTAACCAAGTATCCGTATAATCAAACCCATAATGAAGAACTTGTCCTGCTTTCCCTTGCGATTCTAACGCACTCATCACCCCTACGTTCGGGCCTTCAGAACCTAAAGAAAAGACAGTGACTAAATCTCTATTCGCTGCAATATAGCCTTCTAATTGTTTTTTCGATTCTGATGGTTGGTCGTTATCTTGAATAGTGGCTAAAAAGTTAAAGTTTTCAGCATCTGGTCCATAGACCTCTGCAAAGCCTTCTTTCAATCCTTTTTCGCGATCGATCATTGTCGGTTGTGCAACGTCCACACAAACAATCGCGATCGAACCACCGGTGATCCCTTTTGCCTTCATTTCTTCTGCTGCACGTAATCCCAATTCTTTTCCAGCTGAAACGTTGTCCGTCCCAACATAAGCTGTCCGATCTTCTGGATTTTCTAAATCGGCATCAAACGTGATGACAGGGATGCCTTTATCCATTGCCTCCTTGATCGGATCGACGAATGCTTTTTTCTCAATCGGTGCAATCGCGATCCCTGCGGCGTTTTTAGCAACCGCTTCTCTGATAAAGCCGATATGCTTTTCTTTCTTACTTGGTTCAGCAGAAGGTGAAGTTTTCGTAACCAATGTATAGCCTAGTTCTGCCGCGGCATCTTCTGCTCCTTTTTTCATCGGGTTCCAATAAGCACCTGTATCTACGATCGGGATGAAGTACAACGTCTTTTCACTGTCAGCATCGGCGGAATCACTTGAACTACACCCTGTGCCAACTAATAATAACGCAACAAACATACTAATGATCCAAAATGATTTTTTAAACATGGTCTTTTCGCTCCTTTGATTGTAATTAAGACTGACGACTTGCTCGACGTTTCAAATAATCAATAATGATTGCTAAAATAATGACTAGTCCGGTGACGGTATCTTGCAAGAATGAATTTACACCCATCAAGGTCAAGCCATTTTTAAATACTTGCAAGGTTAAGATACCTGCAACTGCACCGCCGATCGTACCGATCCCACCGCTAAATGATGTACCGCCCATGATAGCTGCTGCCATCGCGAACAAGTCTAACCCATTCGCGTCTTTGGAAGCGCCACCATTTAAGTTTGAAACGATCAACAGACCAGCGATTGCCGCTAACATTCCTTCAATCATAAACATTTTGATAATATGCTTGTCAGTATCTATCCCAGATAGCCTAGCCGCCTCTTGATTTGAGCCTACAACATAGGTATACCTTCCTAAACGCGTATTTTTCATCACAAAAGCAAATACGACAATGACGATTAGAAAAATCAACGCATTACTTTTGAACATATTTGTACCGATCGGTGTTTTAGCCAATTGATTGAACCAAGCATTTTCTGAGCCGATAAATTGTTCATCTGTGAAAAATCCCAACATCCCTTTGATGACATAGCTTGTTCCTAATGTCAGAATAAATGAAGGCAAATCAAATTTTTTGATCAATAAAGCATTCATGGCTCCTAACAACGCGCCAGTCAGCAAGGCGAGAAGCACAACGAGTGGCGCAGGCATTCCTTGATTTGCCGCATATAAACCGATCATGCCTGCTGCCATCCCGACATACCCGATGGATAGATCAACATAACCGCAAATCAAGATCATCGCATAAGCAACAGTCAAAATCCCTACCGGTGGGATTTGTTGGAAGAAATTTTCAATGTTGAAGGTGTTCAAAAAATCAGCATTCGCAATTGAAAAATAGAGAATCAAGGCAATTAAGACTAAATAGACAGAGTAGTTCATAAAAAGTGACTTGATCGTTAACTTGTTTCGTTTTTCCATAGCTCTCTCCTTTGTTTACATACCATCTAACGGAAGAATCGTTCCTATTCATTAAGTGTGGCGTATGTCATGATCAATTCTTGGGCCTCATCTTTTCTATCCTGATACTCAGCGACGACGACTTCTCCTGTGATCCTACCTTCACGAAAGACTTGGATTCGGTCACATATGCCTAATAATTCAGAAATTTCCGAAGAGACGATCAAAATCGTTTTCCCTTGACGTGCCAAGTCGTTGATGATCGTATAAATTTCTGATTTTGCCCCGACATCGATTCCTTTGGTTGGCTCATCAAAAATATATACTTCATTTGTCGTGTTCAACCACTTTGCTAAAACTACTTTCTGCTGATTTCCACCCGATAGACTAGCAACTGGACGTGCAATGTCGCTGATTTTGATTTTCACGTCTTGAACAAACTGATGTGCCGTTTGACTGAGTGACCCATGTTTTAATATAAACCCACCTAGATTCGTTATCGTGATATTGTCTTGGATCGAGAGTCCTAGGAACAAGCCTTGATGTTTCCGATCTTCCGTCAATAGCCCAATGCCTTGACGAATCGCATCGACAGGTGATTTGATTACTACCGGCTGGTTCGCCAATTTGATTTCACCTGATTTTGCGCGATCTGCACCGAAAATCATCCGCATCGTTTCTGTTCTGCCACTGCCGACTAACCCCGCAAAACCTAACACTTCCCCACGTCTTGCTTGGAAGCTGACATTTTTAACCCGCCCAAAAGAATCAGAAAGGTTGGTAACTTGTAAGTAGGTTTCACCTAATTGGGTCGGTTGTTTCGGATACAGATCCTTGATTTCTCGCCCAACTAATCGCGCGATGATCTCTTCTTCAGACAAGTTTTTCACTTCATCTGTCAAAATATATTCCCCATCACGCATGATCGTGATGCGTTCACCTAATTCAAAGATCTCTTTCATGCGATGGGAGATGTAAATACTCGAAACGCCTTTTTCTTTCAATCTGCGAATAATAATAAATAAAACTTCGACATCTTTTTCAGACAAAGAAGTTGTCGGTTCATCAAAGATGATCACTTTAGCGTTCAAACTAAGCGCTCTGGCAATTTCAATCAATTGCTTATTGGCAGTAGAAAGCGAAGCAACCAATGTCGTAGGCAGAATCGTAGACCCTACTAGATTCAGCCATTGCTGCGTGTCTTCATATAATTTTTTAAAGTCAACAATTCCTAATGTCTTGTTTTTATAAGGCAAACGTCCAATAAAGATATTTTCCGCAACAGACAAATCTTCTGCTAGATTCAATTCTTGATGAACGAACGCAATCCCTAATTCTTGTGCAAGATCAGGTGTCATCTTAGAGATCTCTTTTCCTTCAAATATGATTTTCCCTTCGTCCTTATCGATCAAGCCGGCAAGAATATTCATCAACGTCGATTTACCTGCTCCGTTCTCCCCCATGAAAGCATGGATCTCACCTTTATTTATCTCAAGCTGTGCTTTTTTCAAGACATGTACAGGACCAAAACTTTTTTCAATATCAGACATTGAAAATAACCGTTCTTTTTCCATGGAACCCTCCTCTTACTCCTGAAACGACAACGCTGTTTTATTCACTTTGTTTTTCCCGATAATCAAAATAATCAAACACAGCTGGCAAATCATACCCTGAGTAATCGACATTGACCATGCCGACAAATGCGCCCGTAAAGAAACCGCCATGCGTCTGGTTAACATACTCATCGGATAATACTTTTGCATCTAACTGGATCGCTAATTCTGTCCATGCTTTTCCGTCAAATGAATAAGCATAGGTGTATGTCTCCTTTCTGACAATTGTCTTGAAATAAACCATCGTCACATCTTCTGGAACCGGAATCGCCTGTTCTTGTAAATAACTTTTGAATACACCTTGATTATTCTCAGTGATTTCAATGACCCGACCTTTTTCTTCCTGCCAAGTCACTTGGATCATCGACCAATGCTGCGAATTATAATAATTCGTCAACCCTGCCATTTGTTGGAACGTCGTCGGTGAATAACTCAAGGCAGTTTCTGCTTCAAACTCAAAAGCTTGCCAACGCCTAGCAACAAGTGAATGCCCATGTGTATTGGCTAAACTTCCAGCACCTCGTAATGTCAACTTGCCATCTTTCAAAATTCCGATCTCCTTCGTAAAAGGAACACGTACTGTTTGGAATTGTGATGGCAGCTCACTTTGTTCGAAGTCGGTTCTTTGTACCACTTTTTCATAAGGATGAGGGGTCACTCCTTTTGGTGCGTCTACTTCTAAGCTCCCTTGCTTTCCGCCCACGATTTCTGGCCATAAGTCTTCCGACCATGTTACTTTTTGGATCGCTGTTTCTCTGCCTAACGTACACCAGCCACGAGGGTCGTGGATCGATTCATTTTTGTGATGCCAAGGTCTGCCGGTCAAATGGGCAAAATACCATTCGCCTTCTGGTGTACTGACTAACGCGCCATGACCACATTTTTGCAGTGGATTTTCTGGAGAATCATAGGCAGTTAAAAAGGTCTCTGCTTGACTCTCAAACGGTCCTTCTAACGTTTTTGCACGTGCGACCACTTCTTGGTGCGTATAGACAGTGCCACCTTCTGCACAAAACAAATAATAATAACCGAACAACTTATACAGATGCGGTCCTTCCACTAATTTGACGTCGGTTCCTTTCCAAATGATCTTGCCTGTTTCAGGAAGCAAGCGTTGTTCTTCCACTGAATATTCAGTACATTTGATCCCATTGAACGGATGATGGTATTCGCGGTGATCCCATTCCATTTGAACCAAGTATTTTCGGCCATTGTCATCATGGAAAAGTGAAGCATCGAAGCCGACACCGTTCAGTCGAATGGGTTTGCTCCATGGACCAGTGATTTCTTCTGCGGTCGTCAAATAATTTGTACAATCTTTGAACGCCCCATTGACCACTTTGACATCGGTGTAAACTAACCAAAATTTTCCATCCGCATAAGATAAATCTGGTGCCCAGATCCCTCCTGAATCTTCATTCCCTTTCATATCCAACAGCTCAACAGTCGCTAATGGGCGGGCCACTAAGCGCCAGTTCATCAAGTCTTTTGATTCATAGATCTGAACACCTGGAAACCATTCAAACGTTGAGTTAGCAATGTAATAAGTATCATCTACTCGTATGATCGATGGATCAGCATGAAAACCTGTTAATACTGGATTTTTAATTTTCATCGTGCACCTCATTTTATTTTTTTAGGAGAATCTCTCTCAACGATCGAAAAGGGGGCAATGACAGCTATCTTTAGCTAACCGAAAGAGATTCTTCATCAGATGGATTAAACCAAATAATCATTCAAACAAGATTTGACATATTCAATATGACTGGATTCCAACTCGATGTCTTTCAAGTTCAACGCATAGTCCGTCAAACTTTCCAGATCTTCTTTGTCATTGACGATGGATTCCCCAATGCCTTCTTGGAAAGTCGCATAACGTTTTTCTTTTAAGGTATCGAAGAAACGATCTTCTTTTAATTTCGCGGCTGCTTTCAACCCTCTCGCAAATGTATCCATTCCAGCAATATGTGCTAAGAACAGATCTTCCATCGCGAAACTTGAACGACGGACTTTTGAATCAAAATTGATTCCACCAGGTGCGATCCCGCCATTTTCTAAGACACCATACATAGCCAAAGTGACATCATAGACGTTCGTTGGAAACTCATCGGTATCCCAACCAAGTAACACATCCCCTTGATTCGCATCAAGTGAACCTAACGCATTGTTGATTCGTGCCACTTCGATTTCATGTTCAAACGTATGCCCAGCTAAAGTGGCATGATTGGCTTCCAAGTTAAGTTTGAATTTCTCTTGTAGACCGTATTTTTGAATGAATTGTAACGCAGTCGCTGCATCAAAATCATATTGATGTTTACTTGGTTCCATTGGTTTTGGTTCAATCAAGAACTGTGGCGTATGCCCAATTTTTTCACTGTAGGCGATCGCCATTTTGAACAAACGTGCAATATTATCTTGCTCAAACGCCATATCCGTATTCAATAACGTTTCATATCCTTCACGACCGCCCCAGAATACATAATTTTGGCCGTTGAGTTTTTTGGAGATATCTAAGCCTTTTTTGACTTGTGCTGCGGCATAAGCAAAGACATCTGCATAGTTTGTTGAAGCGGCACCGTTCACATACCGTGGATGGCTGAACATATTCGCTGTGTTCCAAAGCAGTTTGATTCCTGTACGCTCCATGTGTTCCTTGATCAAGTCTGTGATTTCATCTAAATTGGCATAGAATTCTTCTAAGCTGTTTCCTTCAGGTGCGATATCGACATCATGGAAGCAAAAATAGTCAACGCCTAGTTTTTCTAAAATCTCAAAGAAGGCAGCTACTCGATTTTTGGCTGTTTCCATTTCAGTCGCGCCCATCCATGTTCTTTGATTGACTGGTGAGCCAAATGGATCACTGCCATCTTGTGTCATAGTATGCCAATAAGCGACCGCAAAGCGTAAATGCTCCTTCATCGTTTTGCCAGCAACGACTTCTTCCGGATTGAAATGACGAAAAGCAAAGGGATTGGTTGTCGTTGTTCCTTCGTACTGGATTTTTTCTACTTGTGGAAAATAGCTCATTATAAATTCCTCCTAATTTGTCTTTCTCTATTAGTTAGTTCATCGAACAAACTAACTTAACGAGTATATAGTATACGCTTTCATTTTTATAGTCAAGCTATTTTTTTATTATTATCAAAGGATTATTATTCTAATCCAGTTAATTCACTGGCTTTACAAAACGAATTAGCTGCAGATAAATAACTAGAAAAATAATGAGATTACCAGTATACTTTAGGACGTATCCTCATTACATAATGAACAGGAAGTGATTTACTTTGAAAAATCCAATTTATACCCGACGTAGCCCGAATGAATCTTTATGTCTAGAACTCATTATGAATCATCCTGCACTTTCTCGTGCTGAGCTTTCAGCCAAGACCGGGCTAACAAAAGCAACCGTCTCTGCCATTGTCAAAAAATTGATCGATGATCATCTCGTGATCGAAACCGGTATTGGCGAATCAAGCAATGTCGGCGGACGGAAACCAATCATTCTTCAATATAACGGAAAAGCGGGTCTTTCGATTGCCATCGATATCGGCTATAACTACATCAATGGTCTATTGACTTATTTAGATGGCGAGGAAGTCCAACATATCAAGAAAAAACCAATCACACTAGATGAAGAAGCCATTGATCGTTATCTTTCAGAAATCTTTACTCTATTTGAACAACAGATGCCTACGACCGAGTATGGGATCATTGGCGTGGCGATTGCCGTTCATGGCCCCGTCTATCATGGCGAACCCATTTTTGGTCCTCACTATAACTTTGATCACATACCTTTTCGCAAAATCGCAGAGAAACTTAGAAACTATCCTGTTTATTTAGAAAATGAAGCAAATCTTGCAGCTTTAGGTGAGTATACTTTTACCTCCGATTCCAAAAATCTTGTAAGCATCAATATGCACAGTGGGATTGGTGCTGGTATCGTCAAAAATGGGAATTTAGAAGTTGGTGCGCATGGCTTTGCTGGGGAAATCGGGCATCAAATCATCGTGATGGATGGGAAGGCCTGTCGCTGTGGTAATCGTGGCTGTTTGGAAATGTATGCCGCAAATAAAGTTTGCTACGAGCAATTTGCTCAAAGGAAAAAACTGGATTATGTCAATGCCATCATTCTTCGAGAATATTACCAAAACCAAGATCATGATGCACGGGAAGTCGTTGAAGAAAATATCAACTACTTGACGATAGGCATCAACAATCTGATTGCCCACTATGATCCGTCGATCATCGTTTTGAATAGCTCACTCTATCGTGAAATACCTGATATGATCGAACAACTAAGAGGGAATCTACGAAATCATTTTTCAAATCAATTAGTTGTCCGCAACAGCTCATTGAACGAAAAAGCGACACTGCTTGGAGGCGTAGTCTTAAACCTTCAACATTTTTTAGGAATCAAACACTTAAAACTAAAATAACAATAAAAAATCTGCCGAACTGGAATCGAATGATTTCCGGTTCGGCAGATTTTAACTAAACAACGTACATCTCTCATCATTTACGTAGATTTTGTCTTAGTAATGAACAAGAATACATCCTACAATTGGTCAAAGACTTCAACTACATGCTCTACTGTAAACTGATAGTTTTTGATGATCGTCTCGCCAGGTGCGCTCGCACCGAAGCGATCGATCGCAATGATTGCCCCTTGTGTCCCTGTATAACGTTCCCAACCAAAAGAAGCAGCCATTTCGATAGAAACACGTTTTGTCACTGCTTTTGGGAAGACACTTTCTTTGTATTCAGCTGATTGTTTTTCAAACAAATCAAAACTTGGCATTGAAACGACAGAGACGTCTTTGCCTTGTTCTGCTAATACTTTTTGTGCATCGACAGCTAAAGCTACTTCAGAGCCAGTGGCGATCAAGATCCCTTCTGGTTGGTCTCCTTTTGCTGGAGACAAGACGTAAGCGCCTTTTTTGACCATGTCATCTGCCACTTCTTTTGTTGATGGCAAAACAGGTAAGTTTTGACGACTTAGTACTAAGATCGTCGGTGTATCTGTTGATTCCATAGCTACTTTCCATGCGGCACGTGTTTCGTTGCCGTCTGCTGGACGTAGGACATGAACCCCTGGCATACTTCGAACAGA
>NZ_JAFLWG010000033.1:0-49686 GCF_017316315.1 Enterococcus sp. DIV1298c
GGCTTTTTTTGTTTTTTTTTGGAATAAAAACGAGTATAATGAATATAACTTAACGAAAAATAATTATTTGCGCGAATAGTTCGTGAAAAGGAGCGTTTTAATGAAAAGTGATTTAGAAATTTCACAAGAAACACAGCTAAAACCGATAATTGAGGTAGCAGATAGCATTGGGATCGCTGAAGATGCACTAGAATTATACGGAAAATATAAGGCTAAAATCAATTTTTCGGCAATCAAGGACTTTTCGGAAAAAGAAGATGGCCATCTGATTTTAGTCACTTCAATCAATCCAACACCAGCTGGCGAAGGCAAGTCGACGGTGACAGTCGGGTTAGGGGATGCATTGAACCAGTTGGATAAAAAAGCAGTTATCGCTTTACGTGAACCATCTTTAGGACCTGTGATGGGTATCAAAGGAGGTGCAGCTGGCGGTGGTTATGCGCAAGTCTTACCAATGGAAGATATTAATTTGCATTTTACTGGGGATATGCATGCGATCACATCTGCCAATAATGCGTTATCTGCTTTATTAGATAATCATATTCATCAAGGGAATGAGCTTGGGATCGATCCTAGACGTGTCATTTGGAAGCGTGTAGTCGATTTAAATGATCGTGCTTTAAGAAATGTGATCGTCGGCTTAGGCGGCCCTGTTCAAGGCGTACCAAGAGAAGACGGGTTTGATATTACCGTAGCCAGCGAGATCATGGCGATCCTATGTTTAGCTGCGGATCTAGATGATTTGAAAGCACGCTTGGCACGGATCGTGGTTGGCTATACCTATGATCGCCGTCCTGTGACAGCCGGTGACTTGCATGCAGAAGGTTCATTGGCATTGTTATTAAAAGATGCAATCAAACCTAATCTCGTACAAACGATCTACGGTACGCCAGCACTGATCCATGGAGGACCTTTTGCCAATATCGCTCATGGCTGTAATAGTGTACTCGCAACCAAAACAGCATTAAAACTTGGTGATTATGTAGTGACTGAAGCTGGTTTTGGGGCAGATCTAGGTGGCGAAAAATTCCTGGATATCAAAGTACCTAATTTGAACAGCGCACCAGATGCCATCGTGATCGTCGCAACGATCCGTGCTTTGAAGATGCATGGAGGACTAGATAAAGGGGAATTACAAACAGAAAACTTGCTTGCGTTAGAAAAAGGCTTTGCTAACTTAAAACGGCATATCCGTAACATGCAAAGCTACAATATTCCAGTGATTGTCGCAGTCAACGAGTTCGTCACTGATACAGAAGCGGAATTAGCGTTATTGACCGATCTGTGTGAAAAAGAAGGAGTCGTAGCAAAACGTGCAAGTGTGTGGGCGAATGGCGCAAAAGGCGGTGTCGAATTAGCACAAAGTGTTGTGGAACTGATTGAAACACAAGAGTCTAACTATGTACCGCTCTACCAAAAGAAAGATTCGATCCAAACAAAAGCAAAAGCAGTCGTACAAAAAATCTACGGTGGCAAGGATGTTTCTTTTAGTAAGAAAGCAGAAAATCAAATGGCTGAGTTTGAAAAACATGGTTGGTCTGATTTACCGATCTGTATGGCGAAAACCCAGTATTCTTTTTCTGATGATCCGGCTTTACTCGGTGCTCCAGAAGATTTCACGATCACGATTCGTGAATTTGTCCCTAAACTAGGTGCGGGCTTTTTAGTGGCCTTGACTGGTGATGTGATGACAATGCCAGGGTTGCCAAAAAAACCAGCAGCATTGAATATGAACGTGACGAACGAAGGGGAAGTCATCGGTTTATTCTAGTCAAGAAACATAAAAATTTGAAATAGTCATTACTAAAATTATTTCTATCCGAAGGCGTATCATCTAAAAAGTAGCTCCACTATTTTTTAGATGATACGTCTTTTTTTATATTGTTCGATATATACCAAAAAGATTAAAAGTTCAAGTTTTTATTATTTTAAAAAAACTAGTCACGAAGGCTAATGAAGTGACATGTATAATGGTGGCATAAAATTTTGTTGATGTCTGTAGGGTGAAATCGAAGGGATATAAAGAAGGAGAGAGAGCTATGCCAATTGATAATCAAAGTAATCGACAACGGAATGGTCAATTCAACAATAAGCAGAATGAGAAAGAGAATCAGCGGATTTTTCAAGAGGAGGTCAATGAGATTTCTCGTTGGGTGACTGGTCGTGGTCCTACCCCAGATATTCTTCACTCGCCATTGTTATTATCTTTATATGTTTCTAGTATCTTAGGAAATGTAGTCGTCCAAGGAGAAGCGCCAAAAAAAAGGCAAGCCATGATTGGAGAAACGCCCGACCTGAAGCAAGCACCACATGATCACAGAGCTGTCTTTGAGGCAGAAACCACTGTTGAAGTAAAACAACAAGGCATGCGTCCGGAAATGCTCTATGCACTTGCTTCGAACTCGACTGTTGATACTACGTTGATCAGTCCGGCTTTGCCGGAAAATAGCACTGCAATTTTTCCACTTCAACTACCCGTTCATCCCCAAAATATGACGATTGATTTAGTTGATATTGTTCATGACTGGAGTTTGAATATCCATAAAAAAGCACACCAAATTGCGGAAGTTTATGACTGTACAACTAATAAAACTGTTTCCTCCCTCCCAAAATTGAGGTTTTGGGAATCACCTGACCATACCCAAGCTCATTTTAAAACCGTTTGTAAAGTTGCCATTGCTGAATCCCAAGAAATCAATCAACAACGAATAGCTCACCCGAATAATATCCAACAATTTTCGTTCAAAAGAAATAGCGACGGAAGTTCCGAAAACCAATTCTCATTTGAAGATTCAGCGGTAAAGCTGAAAAATATTTTTCGACAAGCATATGAAAAAACAGTGAATCAGACGAGTCAACAGACGACAGGAAATACAACAAATACCCGTCCAGAGGAAGCCGACTTTTTTGGCGGATTAACGAACGCTTTTACTACGTTTTTCAGGCAATTTGACCAACCAATCTATACAGAAAAACAAGAAAGTTTAAATGGCGATTCAGTGATCAGCCGCTTTTTAGACAAGGTTGCCCGCAGTATGATCTATGAAAAAGAAGCAGATTATCCAGGAAAGTCTTCGATCAATACCAATATTCCACCTTCTTTTCAATCGACTGAGTTTTCAAGTGAAGCCTCTATTTTAACTAAAGAAGAGGTAGGATTTGCGACCCAATTTTGGCAGTTGTTTAGTAAATTGGACGAGATAGTTACTGACTTTATCAAGAAAAGGGACCCATTGACTATACGTGGAGCTGAGGCAAGGCCAATCAATGATCCTCGTTTCAATAATAGAGGGGGAGAAGGGAGTAAAGCAGTCACAGAAAATCAACCAGTGCCAAGCAACAAGAAGGCTTCTGATTCTTCCAAGCTAGCGGTAGCAAGAAAGATCGCGGAAGATATTGAACAAAATCGTGTCCCAGCTGAACGCTATCAAGAACCTTTACCAAATTTTTTTTACGATCTTTCTTTGTATAGAAATAAACATAAAACAGAAGACGTCATCAATAAATTGAAAGTATTTTTAGTAAAACAAAAAGTTCTTGATCGAACTGCTAGTGATATGGAAGTCATCACAGCACTAGAGAATTGGGCAGGAATCCGTCATAAAAATGATATTTCGCAAGACTCGTCTAAAAACCAATTTGCTGCCTATCTCATTCGAAGGTACTATGGCTTAAAAAATGTCAGACTAGGGGATGCGTTAACTACGGCACAACTACAAGCAACTTTCATGCAGTTAAAAGCCAATGTACACTTGGAAAATTATACCTATGAAGATAAGTCAAAACCCATTCAGTTCTCCGAGAAGGAAACACCTGTTGGTTCTTATTATCGGACAGAAACAATGGTGTGTAATCAAATTTTTGCGGACTTCTTAAATGATGTTGCTGCCACTGTGCCAAAAAATCAAACGATCACATCTATTATTTACAATCGCGATCTTTTTAATGATCGGGAGAAAACAGAAAAAGTAAATCAAGAGATGACCAAATTTGCGCAAACACAAGACAGTACGTTAAAAGACCCAACTCCGAGTGAACTGGTGAGATGGATGAGAAAATGGCTATTTAAAACGCAAAAATATGAAGAGATCGTAAGTAGAGAAGCATTAGCCGCTAAGGAGTTGCTAACAGCATTTGGATCGAATATGACGATTTTGGGAACAAACGATGCACGAGCAGTCATACTTCAGTGGGAGAACAATAATGCACAAGTAGGATATAACTACAAAGATACTACCATCGATGCGATTTCACCAGATACTCTCAAAGATAAATCAGACCGGACAGAGGAACAAAAGGTCCTATCTTTTCTTAAAGAAAATCGGATCGTTCCTACGAATGAAACCACTAGTGTAGTTGAAGAAGGAACGAAACCAAGTATTTTTAGCGAACGAGAAGAAGTGATTGATAAACGTATTGTCGCTTTTTTGAAAACAAAAGGAATCGTTTGTGATCCAACAAAACCTCAAGCGTTTGTTGATAAAGTTTCTAATTGGACGATGCTTGAGGGAGCAAATCAAAAAGTAGTCGACCCGGTCAAATTAAAGCAAATTGCTCAAGCGATGCTTGGCGAGGAAAATAACGGACTTATTTCAAACGAGGAAGCAGAACTAACCTTTACAGGATGGCTAGAGAAAAAAATAGAAAAACAAGATTTGGAAAAGCAAGATGTAACCAGTGTGCCTGATAAGCAACCAAAAATTGAAAATCTTAGTTTAAAAGATAAAGAAAATATTTTGATCAGTCAGCAAGTGTTTGAGAAAATGAAAGAACATTTACGTGAAAACAAAATAGTGATCGATCACACAACAAAAGAAGAGATCATAAGTGGTTTGGCAAAATGGTTTGTGGAAAACAAAGAAAAGGGAGAAATCAGACCCGAAAAATTTCAAGCTGTAGCAACGATCATCTTGAAAGAGTCGAAATTATACGGCGGAGCAGAGGATGAGCTGATCTCGGATTATAATGCAAAAAAAACAGTGATGAAATGGGTGTTGGAGACTGTCTTGGGTAGTTCAATTGATGCGTATGCAGCGAAAAAAATTATTGACCATCCTAATCCTGCGAGTTTTACGATAGGTCAGCTTAGAAAATCATTCAGTCTGAATGAGTTGGTGAAGGACGGGCAACTCACTCTTCACAAATATAGTGATCCGAGCAAACAAAGAGAATTTGAGTCTAAAATAGGTTATTTATGGAATGTTTCTTTGGACCAAATACTGCCAAATTATTTTCTCCAATCCAGTGAAATGCCTGACGATCTGTTGATTTCCAATTATCGTTCGTTGCTACATCTGGTAGGTTCAAGAATATTGGCAGCTTCAGGTATTCTCAAAAAATTCGAGCAAAAAGAGGTACGTACGTTGGGCCAACTTTTCTTTGAGTCAGTCAGTGAACGCGGGGTGAAAGATATAGAAGAATATAATCATCTTTTACTACCGGCACTATTTACTACTGCTCAGTTGGATGCACCAGCCTTGAGAACAGCTATGGCGGAAGGAAACTATAAGGAAGTCGCGATCAGTATGTTCATTGGTTATTTCCAGAGAGGTTATTTTGCGATCATGGAACATCAAGAAGAAGTCAATCGATTCTATGGAGGCTACCAGACAGCAGTGATCAATTTTCGGCGAAAACAGGCGCTAGTGAAGGAGGTGCTAAAGGAATGTGAAAGACTCGGGATAAGAATTCCTCCATTGGCAGGAGAAATATATTTAGCTGGAGGGAATCCCTGTCCAGGACCGTGGATTCCTCGTAGCATTGAACCGTGGTACAGAGAGTTAACAAGTGATGTGGCGGAGTCTTATCATTTATTTAATCGAAAATTGATCAGTTTATCCGTTCATTCGATTGGTCAAGCAGAGTTAGATTTTATGTTTTCTCCTGAGACTCGAATCTATGAAGGAAAGGCTGAGTTTAGAGATGAAGCGGCTCTTGCCTCAAAACCGATCGGATCACTTCCGTCCCTTCTGATAGCCAAGAGAAAAGAAACAAGGGATGATTTGATCTTAACCCAAAAACAAACAGATATCTTTGTCGCCATTCGTGGCAATGAAGAACGAGTGTATGCGTTGAAGAGGTTAGATAAAGACGGTGGTTACACTGTTTATCGTGTGGATAGAGATCCCCTTCTATTTTTAAAGAACGATTTAATCGATCTAAAATCACTTTGGTGGAAGAAGTATAGAAAAGAAGGGGAGAAGGTTCGAATCGGTGATTATTCCTATTCTTTTATGCTACAAATCAATCAAGATAATCAATTATCCCATGGTGATCAGAGGGAAGACTTATGCAATCTTATTAGCATGAAACATAAAGATGCATTATATACCCAATTATATGAATCAGGTAATGACCAGACGATGGCAAGTAAAACCTGGAATGTTGTTAGCCATATCATCCCATTTTATGATTGTGTCGTTGGGATCATCAACAAAGATACGGAAAGTGCGGCTTTTAATTGTAGTATTGATGCTATTTTAGCTTTCCCAGTATTAGGTCAAATCAGTTCCATGAGTGCCCGATTTGCTTTAGGATTAGCAAGAGTTCTCGCAAGAGGTGGATTAACAGGGTTAGTAAAAAATAGTGCGAAAATAATGCCCAAACTTTCTGAAGTTAGAAGTCTTTTAATGAGTGGCGTACGTTACATTGACCCAGGGATCGATTTAGCCATAGGTGGTGGACGCATAGTCATCCATAATTTAGTGAAACTAAAAAATTTGCCTGCTATCACAAAAAACATCCAGTTCAAGCAAGTGTTAGAAAAATTAGAAATACATGTCAGGGCGGAACCAGTGCCCCAACTATCGAAATCAACGATCGAAGCACGTTTACCAGGAAATGGTCCGCAAGTTCTGGTGAAAAAAATAAAGAATGATTTATATGTCAAAGTATCAGATTATAAAAAAGGCGATGTTTATGGAAGATACTTTACTTTGAGAGGCGACCAATTGAGGGAGTTTGAAGGTTCTGTTTCGTTTACAGAGAGAGAAAAGGAACTTATTGATTCTGTAAAGATCGAACTCCAGCCAGACGAAACGATTTTTAAGAAAATGAATTACTACCCTAAAGGCTATGGCGAAGGCGCAGTCATGGATATACTGAAAAACGGTATGAGACAACAAAAGACGGCAATTGAAATGAACGGAAAACTTGTTCCTGTTAGAACCCAAGTGATAGAAAAACATGGTGCGCGGTATGATGTATTAGCTGGCAATCATGTATTACCGGTAAACTATAATGGAATCGAATGGTATTTTGAAGGAGAGATATCTCCAAGACTTCATGAAGCTGTGGGACGTAACCTTGCGAAATGGCAGTCACACTATGAGGCATTGACTGACCCGGCGACTCTTTCGGCCCCAGATGCAAAAGGTTTGATGTGGAGTAAGGAAGGGCGATCATACATTAAATTTCAAAATCGTTATATTCCTTTAGTTTTAGTAGACAAAGAGACTAACCAATATCAATTAGTGAAAAAAGATATATTTTTGGAAAAGACAATCTTGCGATTTGATCCGGAAATCAATCAATTTCGTTTTGAAACTGATTTGGAGAAAAAGATTGTTGAACGTCCCGAGGGCATGTTGATGGCTGGTGGTTTCGATGAAGGAGCGAGTACATCAAGAGGATCAAGAGGAGGAGCAGGTTCTGCCCAAACTGCGCTAGTTTACCAGACCATAAATAATCCCTTATACCCACCATATCTCTGGTTACCAAGATCACCTAATCGATGGCAGGAATGGAAAGCGAGAATGAATGCCATCGAAATCACTGACCTTAGCATCAACTATCGAGCAGAATCGAATCAAGTCGTACTTCCTCGATTGACTAAGTTTATTCCGATAGAACGGAAAAAAATCATGACAAATGAAGCTGAGACCTTAAAAAGTATCACGCAAGGTATCCAGCATTGTTTACCGGATGATCTGAAAAATAAAGTGCGTGTTTATGTTGGTTTAGATGCTAATAAGATGCCTGAACATCTCAAACAGTTTCAAAAGACACTTGCAAAAGAGTATACTGTGTCTTTGGAAATTTTAGATAATGTCATCAAAGAATGTAAGAAAATGCTGAAGTTAAAGCAAATAAGTAGTACAGAGCGAGGGACTTACTTATCGAATATGTTTGTATTATATGGGAAGCCAGAGGAACAGGCAGTATTGAGAGAAGTAGTCAAAAGGCTTTTGACGATTGCAGAAAGAAACAAATTGTTTCTTCAACAATCAGCAGATTGGGGATTTAAGAATATCTTGATTGCTTCCACGGACTTTCAAAAAGATCCGGTTACACAGGTATTCTATTCAGCAAATAAGCAACGTTCTTCAACGTATGGATTTGTCATTAGACAAGATGCTGAAAATCGAATCATCATCATGGCTGATTCTTTCAATAAGAATCCTAATGTTTGGCCAGAAGCTGAATTAGCCCCACCTGTATCAGAAACTTTGCTGCATGAGGCATCTCATCTTTCTTCAATGGCTAATGATATTATTTCTTATGGAATGGCTGCTCGTGGATTTAGAAAAAGAGGGAAGGATGCACAAATAGACTTCTTTTCTCGTTATTTTAAGGATTTCGGATCGGATGGTTTTTATAAGTTCGGTTATGCGGTGGCCGATGATCTAAAAATAGAAGGCTTATCGATGATGACGGTTTTTGAAAATTTAGGCAAGGATCCGATGTTGTTTGCGAATTATTTGATGACTGACGCGGAATACGTTGCTACACTTCTAAGAGATATTGCCTATGGCTATAGTTTTGAACAAGCAATCTTACGCCAAAAACGTTCGACCGATGAACCAATTGAGAAACTTGGAGATGGCAATTTCCTCATAAGCATGTCATTGGTAGCAAGCGGAGATTTTGCAACGATAGGAAGACATATTGAGTTGGAAGTGACGAAAGAAACTACTTTAGGAAGCACGCTTGAGTCTACAGCTACGACAACCGCATTTTCCGTTCCTGTAGATATGCAATCAGGAAATAACACAGAAATGCACTTGGATCAACCGCAAGAGATGAAGCCTCCACAACACCCAAGAATGAAACGAAGTGACTTGAACTTACAAGAAGGAGAAGTCAGTCTAGGACCTGCTAAAAATAGTCGATTGGAACAAGCAAATCCATCAACTGGAGTTTCTAAGCCAACAAGTCCTAATCCGTCACTTTTGCAAAGTTTCACTACGCTTGTCAATAAAGGTATTGGTAGAAGCAAGGCACAAAATGTGTCTCAGACAAAGCGACAGAAACAAAAGAAATTAGTTGGGTTGAATATTTAAAATTGAATACTAGCTAGCTGAATTAAAAAAGTGCTAAATCAAGCACACATCTGATCAATCTTTTAGTGGACCTGTACAAATTTTAATAAAGGAGTTTGAAGATGCCTATAGAAGAACATCGAAAAAAAACCGGTCTATTCAACAGCAAATCCCGAAAGCACCTCACTCAAAAAGAGCAACAAAGGAGACTACATCTGCTTGCTCAAATACTTGGGCATTACCCTGTTGGACGAGGCATATGGACGCCAGCAGGAATGCTGTACCTGTTAAGTATTGGGCAAAATTTCCGAATAGTTGATGCGAATCTGCCGAATCGTCAACGTGCGGTACAAGAAACGAAAGCTGCTTTTGAAGTGGATACTTTTGTGGAAGCACGACAGCAAGGCGAAGAAATCAGCGTGCAATCTTTAGCGTCAAGCTCAACTGCTAATCCACGCCGGTTTGTACAACCTCTACCGCAGAATACTCCTAGGAACATGACTCAAACGATTCAGGCACCACTGCCTTCAAATCCACTCATTTACTTGGTTGAAAAGGCACACCAATGGAGCATAGGAATACATAAAATGGCGTACAGTATTTCACATTTAGAGAATTGTACGACCACAAGTGAGGTGTTTCATCAAAACTCACTAGGACTTTTTAACGGTGCGAATCAGACACAAGCCCACTTTAAAACCGTTTGTCAGATTGCTGTAGCAAAAGCACAAAAAAAGAATGAACAGCCGATAAAGGTACCTGCAGGTTTTCAAAAATTCCATTTTACGCATCGTCAAAACAAAAATAGCACACACCTTTTCACCGCTGAAGAAGCAGCGGTAAAGATGAGAAAGATGTTTCAAGCAACAATGGGTGATTTTGATCAGCCCGTAAATCTCACGACGATAAATCAAGCAAGAAAACAAGTGGATCAGCAAGACACTCCTATTATTGAAGCTTTTTGGAATGAAATGACTGAGCTTTTTACATCATTTTTTAGCCAACCAGAAAATACTACCTTTACAGAACAACAAGCGGATAAGAATGGCTATTCAGTAATGGATCATTTTTTTGAATGGATGGGTCAAACGTTTTCGGTCAATCTTGACACGTATGACTCAACGGACAAGCAAACCAATGAGCACTTCAACAACCCGAGAGTGACAACTCCTTTCGATCCATTACCAACAGAGTCGGCGGCAGACAAACCAGACATCACTGAAATTGAACCAGGAGCGCTGGCTAAACTATTGGAATTAGGCAACAGATTGTCAAAAAAATTCGATGATTTCATTAAAAAATATGATCCATTAGTTGGAAGGGGTGCAGAGGCGGTGCCGGTGAATAGCCAACCAGATCGTTCGGCCGCCGCTGAACATCTTCAGAGTTCACCAGTTATTCCCGCTAAGGATTCAGAATATGAACAAGTTATTCAGATCATTGATGCCATTTCTCAAAATAAAAGACCTGCGGGAAATTTGTCTGTATTACCTAATTTTCGTTATGACGAGTTGCTTTATGATAGAAAAAATCAGACTGCTTCTGCCAATGTGATGCTTAAAACCTTTTTCGTTGACCAAAATTTACTTCAGTCGTCAGCAAATGACCTCGAACTGATTGAAGTGGTCCAAAGATGGGCGGGTAGAAATTGGGGGAATGAAGATAATACACAATCTCAAAGAGCACAATACCTCGCTTATCTCATATTGGAAAGTTATGGGGTAGAAGATGTTCGGATAGGGGAGTTTTTGTCGAACAGCCAATTGCAAGCAATCTATAAGCAATGGAAAACAAATACGCTACTAATGGGGTATCCATACAAAGAGGTGAACGAGCAATCTCACATATATCATCTGTCTCCAGCAGAAACTCCCTCAGTTACTCGTTTTTTGCAACAAATGAAGGTAAATAAGCAAATCTATAAAGATTTTATCCATGAGCGCCCGGCGAGTATTTCCAAGAATACAAAGATTCCACCGATCTATCACCAGAAACAACTTTTTAACATGCGAGCAAAAACTGTAGAAGTGAATAATGTCGCCCAAGATTTTTTAAGCAAGCAACGAATCTATTTGGATCAACCGACACCAGCTCAGCTAGTCATCGAGATGCGTAAATGGATCTTAAATGGAAAACGATATGAAGAAATCGTTCGAAGACAGATAGCCGCAGCAACGATGTTACGGCAAGCACATGGAGCGACAGAGAAACCCTTGACAGTGAGTGAGGCACGAGCGATTTTGTTGCAATGGGAAGAAAATAATGCACAGCTCGGGTATGTATACCAGAAAACAAAGAAAAAAAATTGGGGCATCGATATCAATAAAATCAAAAAAGATCAAGAGAAGGAACGAGAAAAACAAGTAAAACAAAAAATTGAATTGTTCCTACGTGAAAATGGCTTGTCTTCTTCGATAAAGACACCTTTCCAACCAGAAAAAACGCCAGAACAACAGACATCGATTGAAAATCAAGAAATCATACAGCAAAGAGTGGCAAATTTTTTAACTGACAAGGGGATTGCGTGTAATACGACAAATCCGAATCTTTTTGCTGAGGCTGTTTCCAACTGGGTGTTACTTGAAGGAGCGACCCAAAAAATCATCGATATGGTCAAAGTAAAACAAATTGCCCAAGTGATCCTTGATGAAAAACTCGATGGCGTCATTTCAAATGAACATGCTGAAATCACTTTTGTCAAATGGTTGTGGGATCTGATTGAAACCGACGAATCCTTATTGACTGTCGTGCCACGTCCTGTGAGCGACGAACAGATCATCACAAGCATGCCAACTTCTCCGGCGCCTATGATGAACGTAATGAACCAAACAGAAACAACAATAGGAGAAGAAGCTAAAAATACAACAAACAACGAGCAGTGGCGTAGTCTGAAAGTAATGAAACAAGTCGAAGCTTTTTTTCGAGAGAAAGGCTTGCTCGTTGGCGAGGTGACGAAAGAAGATGTTTTAAGTGCGATGGGAAAATGGTTCATCGAGTCGGGTGAACGAACGAGTGTGATGCCTGAAAAGATCCAAGCAGTCGCTTCTGTGATTTTAAAAGAATTGAAACTGTATGGTGGTGCACCAGAAGAAGTGCTTTCAGATGCGAGTGCCGAAAAAACAGTGATGAAGTGGGCATTTGAAAATGTGTTGGGCAGTTCGATTGAAGCATATATTGCAAAAAATATCGTTGATGTACCTGACCCATCCGCTTTTACGCTTGGTCATCTCCGGCGCTTGTTTACATTTGAAGAATTGAAAAAAACTGGGCGGATCAATTTTTCTTCCCAACAGGATAGCAAGGTATCCATAGACGCAGAACGAAATTTGAAACGGCTTTGGGCAACCTTATCTAACCGAGCATTGCCTCATTACTTGCTGAAATCAAGTAATCTCCCAGACAATTTATTGATTTCTGACTATAGTTCACTGACACAATTAACAGGTGCGAGCTTATTGGCAGATCTAGGATTTTCTAAAAAGTTTAACCAAACTGAGACTCGTTTACTAGGAGAATTTTTTTTAGAGACGCTCAGTCTCAAAGGCGTCCACCACTTTGAAGAGTTATCGTTTCTTTTGACACCAGCATTAGTGACTGTCGCACAACTTGAACCTGATAAAATGCGAGCGGCTCTTGTGAATGACAACTATATCGAAGTCGCACTCACGACCTTTATCAGCTATTCACAAAGAGGGTATTTCCAGCTGATGAAAACACAAGCGATCCTTAATGACCTGACCGCTACCTATCAACAAGCAGTCATTGACTGGCGGCGAAAACTAGCGCTAGTTGATGAGGTACTGGCAGAGTGCAATCGATTGGGAATCAGGGTCAGCATGGCGGCAGGGCAAGTGTATTTAGCTGGGGGCAATCCTTGTCCTGGACAATGGACGCCACCGGATCTTGAAAGGTGGTATACTCGGCTAACAAAAGATGTCGCAGAATCCTATCACTTGCTCAATCAATTTTTGATCCAGCTTTCGATCCAATCGATCCCGCAACAGGAACTCGCTTTTCTATTTTCTCCCAATAGTCACATTTACGCAGCTTCTGCTCAATTCAAAAGTGAAGTTCGTCAGTATGATCCTCCTAAAAATATGCGCTCAGTCCCGCCCCTTTTATTATATAAACAAGAGGAGCTATTAGATACGAAACTTAACTTGAATCAAACGGATCTGTTCGTCGCTAAAAATGGAAATGAGGAACGATGGTATGCGCTGAAGCGTCTGGATGAAGGAGGATATAAATTTTATCGAGTCGATCAAGATCCTTTTTTGTATCTTATCTATGGTCTGATGGATCGCAAAGATCTTTGGGACGGACAATTCCGAAAAAACGGAGATAAGATCCGCATCGGGAAAAAGGATTACATGTTTACAACCCAAGTGCATATGGACAAAGAGTATCCTCATGGCGAAGGAAATACAACGCTAGCCAATCAAATCAGTTTGGAGCATAAGGATGTGCTCTATCAACAACTATATGCATCAGGAAATGAACAGACAGTAGCGACGAAAGTTTGGGATGTCTTAAAACATGTGATTCCTTTTTATGATTGCGTTGTTGGTGTTTCGGCACATAATGCAGAAGAAGCGGTCCCTAATTGTCTGCTCGATGCTGTATCACTCATTCCAGTTTTAGGACAAGTCACATCTTTTAGTATGAGTTTTGCCTTAGGAGTCGCAAAGTCGGTTGTTAAAAGTGGGTTAAGTACGACGTTGAAAACAGGCACTCGCTATCTCCCTACGTTGCCAGAGCTTAGAGGGCTGTTCGTAACTGCGATACGTGCTTTTGATCCTGGAGTGGAAATGATCACAGGAGGCGGGCAATTCATTTTGAAACGCTTAGTGACTTTAAAAAATGAAGAATTTGTAAGTAAAGAACTAAAAGCAGTGTTGACAAAGCTCGACCTATTAAAAAAACAACAGCCTGATGTGACGCAAAATTTTGTGACTGCTCGCTTGTCGAAAGACGGTCCAGAAGTTCGAGTGAAACGTATGCAAAATAACTTGTATTTAAAAGTGAACGATCTTAAAAATGGGGATGTGTCCGGAAAGTACTTTACTTTGCGCGGTGAGCAGCTACGAGAGTTTGAAGGACCAGCAACTTTTACTCCAAGACAAAAAGTCGTGATCCAGCGACTATCCAGAAGCTTAGATGTCGATCAGATATTTGTAGAAGAACCCAACTTATATCCAAAACTTTATGGAGAGGGAAAAGTATATACCTACAAAAAAAAGGATGGACAACGAATTTCCGCGATCAAAATGGATGGACAGATCGTTCCTGTTCACATACAGGTACTCGAAAAACATGGTGTTCGCTACGATATTTTTGATGGAGAGAAGCTTTTACCTGTCAATTTCAACGGGATTGAATGGTATTTTGAACCAGTGACCTCACCAGTGATTTCGAAATCTGTCGAAACCGAAGTGACACATCGCCTCAATCAATTTGAAACTTTGTGGGATGCGGCTACGCTTTCGGCTCCCGATGAAAGAGGCTTGATGTGGAGTGCTGAAGGTCGGTCTTATATAAAAATCAATGATCGCTATATCCCGCTGATCTTACTGAATAAAGAAGAGAATCGGTACCATTTAGTTAAAAAGGATATCCTTGAACCGCTGACGGTTTTACGATTTGATTTGAATGAACGTTCGTTTAGATTCGAGACTGAGAGAGAGAAGCTGGCGTTTGAGTTGCAAAGCCATATCAGAAGAGCCGGTACAAGTGACGACTTGATTCCAGGAACCTCAAGTGGTAGTGCTGGAACATCCCGCGAAACGAAGTCCTATCCTCCGCTTCCAAATACGCCAGCAAGATGGAAAGAGTGGAATGAGTTTCGACAAGCAGAAATATTAGTTGTTGAACCCCTAAAAAGGCCGGTCGATCGAAATGTCGTATGCAAGAAACTCTCTACTTTTATCCCAGAGCCAAAAATCGTAGTCTCACTGGATGAAGAAAAAGAGAGAAAAGGAATTTCTGAGGCGATTGCACACATGTATCATTTGCAGCCAGTTGATTACCAAACTTTTTCTGGTTTGAATCCGAACAAGGCGCCAGAGTATCTACAACCGTATTTTAAGAAAGTTTCAGAAGCATTCTATGAAGCGATCGACTATTTCCAACGTACAAAAGAACGATGTATTGAGTTGTTGAAACTAGACAAGATTGCTGGAACGCCGGAAGGACAGTACGCAGTAGAGATGTTTGACATGTATCAGATCAAAAATCGAGAGCCATATTTAAGAGAAATCTTTAAACGCTTATTGTCTGTATCAGAAAAAGGGGAACGGTTTCTCCGACAGTCAGCGGATTGGGGATTTGAGAATATTTGGATCGTCTCTACAAAATTAGAAAAAAATGAAGCGAGACAAGCTTATTATACAAAGGTTGAAGCTATCCCCCGTACCAGTGCATTCATGATGACTCGTGATCCAGAATGTCGAATCATCTTTATTGCTGATACGAACCATATTGATCCAGATCATCTACCGAACCTTCAGTTAGCGATAGATCCCAAAGAAACCTTGATGCATGAAACAGCCCATGTCGTTTCCATGGCATATGATGTTGTATCAGGGTATCCCTATGTAGCCAAAGGTTTTTCAAAATGTGGACAAGATGTTCGCGATCAATATTTCAGAAGATTTGAAGGTTTTTTCAAAACAAGATACTTTGACAGTTATGTCGATCAATTAGCCGATGTTCAAGGATCGCCCATGTTATCGAATGAGGCAGTGATCCTTGCAGAAAAAACGGATGCAATGCTAAGCATGAATATCCAAATGCTTGATGCAGAAACATTGATGATCATGATTAGAGATGTGGCAAAAGGGAATAAATTCAATCAACGGCCAAAAGTTTTTAAACGAGATGTAAGTAGTGAACAGAGTGAAATAAAAATAACTGGAGAAACATTCATTGCGGTCGCATTGATGAAATCAGGGTCATTCTATACGGTAGAAAAGAGTCCGGAGTTGAAAGTCCCGCAAAAACAGCCAGATAGCACAACTCTCTCTCCTGATTCTACAACCAAGACTCAACAGGTAAATACCAAAAAGGCGAATTTTAACCCGGCAACGCCAAAACAAAGCAAGAAAAATCAGAGCAAGTCGAAAAAAGGGAAACCGCGTATCCAGAAACTTGTCGGTTTTAGCACGAAAGCGAGTATCTTCCTGAATGAAGGACAGAGAACAACACCAGTGAAACAAAAACGAAGTGAGTTGAATTTGCAATATCGTTGAAAAGCAAAAATAGAAGTATTTAACCATTAGAAATAAAGGGATAGCCACAAAAATTGTTCTTCAACATTTGTGGCTATTGCTTTTTTTTCGACGATTGGTTCTTTTGAGTAATTATTCTAATGATTTTTTGCAATATATATTTTACATAAAGCAATTTATAGTTTACAATATCGATAAGAGTTTAGAATGGAGGGTAGCCATCAACGTGAAAAATATTCGAATGAAATTGGCACGTTTAGCAAGTGAATTGAGCCAAGAAGAGTTAGCCCAGCGTGTGGGTGTCACACGTCAAACAATCGGGTTGATCGAAGCGGGAAAGTACAATCCTACGCTTAAGCTATGTCTGGCGATCTGCCATGAATTGAATCAAACACTAGATGAACTATTTTGGGAGGATCAAGATGAAAAAGAATAAGCCTAAAGATGAGCGTATCATCCAAATAAATAATAAAATACAAAGTGAAGCCTTTTTACTGCTATTAGTGCTATTAGGTATCTCTTTATTTGTAAAGAGTTATCTGTTGGATCTGCCTGTGTCTGATTCTCTTGCCGAGCTTCTTATCTTAGGAGCCGCAGTCCTTTATTTATTGATTCGTGGGGCATTGATCGGACATGAGATCATCGATACTTCGAAACATGCTAAAATATTACAAGCCGTATCGATTGTTGGTGGGAGTCTCCTCGTTGCTTTAGGGACCGGTATCAGAAACTATTCCTTATATCAACATCTTTACTCTGGCTACCTAGATCCTCACTTGTTAGCTGTAGTAGGGATTACCTTTTTATCATCGGTCATTTTTATGGCTGGATTATTGTTTGTTGTTTTTTCTGTCAATCGCTTGAGTCAGAAAAGGTTAGAAAATAAGATCGATGATGATCTGGAATGAGCCACGACAAAGCTAACAAATGTTTTTACCTAACACTCGTTGGTCCTACAGATTCCGCTTGTATTTTAAGAGAGACTACCGCATAATAGGAGGAGCAAAAATGGAAGTAAAATTCACTAGAAATACTGGTTTTTACGGAATGGGTAGTCCGATCACCTTGCGTATCGACGACCGAAAAATCAGTTTGTTTCATAATCAGTCAACTAAAGTGACTGTCCAATCCCCATTTACGATGCAAGCTTCCTTTTTTTGGCTGAAAAGTCCTAAGTACGTTATTACTGAGCCAAAGAAAGGATATACGATCACCATGAATATTCTGTTGATACAACTCTATCCTTTGCTATTTTTATTCTCAGGGATCAGTGCGGTATTTTTCCAGAATATAGGCTATAGTGTCATGATCGTATTCATGATGATCGGCTTCTTTTTGTTCATCAAAAATAAAGCATATACAATCAAGGAGACTGTTGATGAAGAATTCTGATCTTTTTTTAAGCAGCTTTAATCGAATCGAAAAATGGCTCCAAGAAGAGATGGGGAATCCACGAAACATGGGATTTACCGAACTCGTTCGACGGTTAGCACAAAAACAACATCAAAGTGTGCGTAAATACGAAGATGACCTCTTACAATTGGCGCAATTGCGTAATGCGATCGTGCATGACCGCATCGCGGTAGACTTCATTATTGCTGAACCCAATGACTGGGCGACAAATCGCATCCAGAAAATCGAGCAAGAACTGATTCGTCCTGAAACCGTGTTGCCGCGTTTCGCAAAGCATGTGACTGGTTTTGAATGGGATATCCCGTTGCCTCGTTTGTTGGAGACAGTGGCACAAAAGCGCTATTCTCAATTTCCGCTTTATCACAAAGGAACGTTCAAGGGCTTAGTCACTTTGCGGATGTTAGGCTTTTGGTTGGCAAAAGAAAGTCATCAAGGTGTGATCGATCTACAAGGAAAAACTGCCGCAGATCTGATCATACAAGATGGTAAATACACCAATTACCACTTTGTCTCAGCCCAGACAACGATTGCTGAAGTAGAAAGAATGTTTGGTGAGCAAGGAACACTCGAAGCCGTGCTGATCACCAAAAATGGTGACCCTAACGGAAACTTGTTGGGGATCATTCGCCCGAGAGATATTTATCATGAAGTAGAAAAGGAATGATTATTTGTTAGTGATATATTGGATTATAAGTGCATTGATCGTCGGTTTGGATCAATGGGTAAAATGGTTGATCGTCGAGAACTTTGCTTTAGGCGAAACAAAGTCAGTGATTCCTGGCATCTTATCGCTGAATCATATTCGTAATTTTGGCGCAGCATGGAGTTTGTTAGAAGGAAAAATGTGGTTCTTTACTGTCGTGACGATCATTGCCGTTGTCGTGGTCTTGACGTTGATGATCAAAAACCGTAACAATGGGAGCCGTTGGTTCATGGTCGGTCTGACATTGATCCTAGCTGGCGCAATCGGCAACTTTATCGATCGTGTCCGCTTAGGGTATGTGGTCGACATGTTCCAAACTGATTTCATGAATTTCCCGATTTTCAACGTAGCCGATGTTTCATTGGTGATCGGTGTGATCTGCGTATTGATTTACATTATTTTAGATGAAAAGGAACAACGAAAAAAATGACACAATTAAAAGCAACTATCCAACAAGAAACAGGACGGATCGACAAAGTCCTCACGAATTTATTTGCTGATTACAGTCGTTCGCAAGTCCAACAATGGTTAAAAGACGGTGCGGTAGCTGTAAATGGTGAACCTGTCAAAGCAAATTATAAAGTAAAATCGGCTGATGAGATTGTCATGGAAGTACCAGAGCCTGAAGAGCTTGAAATCTTGGCTGAAAATTTACCGATTGAGATCGTCTATGAAGATGATGATGTTGCTGTCGTCAATAAACCACAAGGAATGGTCGTTCATCCTTCGGCGGGGCATACGCACGGCACACTTGTCAACGCATTGATGTATCACATGAAAAGTCTGTCATCGATCAATGGAGTGATCAGACCCGGTATCGTTCATCGTATCGATAAAGATACTTCTGGCTTATTGATGATCGCTAAAAATGATCAAGCCCATGAATCTCTAGCACAACAATTAAAAGATAAAACTTCTCTGAGAAAATACGTTGCTTTAGTTCATGGTGTCATTCCTCACGAGAAAGGAACGATCAATGCACCGATCGGTCGTTCCAAAGTCGATCGAAAAATGCAAGCCATCCGTGAAGACGGAAAACCCGCTGTCACTCATTTTACTGTTTTAGAACGTTTTGAAAACTTTACGTTAGTGGAATTACAACTGGAAACTGGTCGTACGCATCAGATCCGTGTCCACATGAAGTACATCGGTTATCCATTAGCAGGAGACCCTGTCTATGGACCGAAGAAAACGTTGAAGGGAAATGGACAGTTCCTACATGCTAAGCTGTTAGGTTTTACACATCCTGTAACAAAAGAAAATCTAGTGTTTGAAGCCCCACTGCCAGAAGTTTTTGAAAAAACTTTAGAGAAGTTGAGAAAAGATGTTGCTTTTTAAAACACTTAACGGTATAGTTATAACCAATAAAAGAAAAACTTAATAGAAGTCCTTTAAGTTTAGTCCCGTGAGGCTAAGAAGGGTGTGAGTAAGAAGACCTGTGGTGCGCCATAGCGAGACTTACTCAATGACGTCGCATACTCAAAGCGACCAGTGTAGCAGTATACACTCAGTCTAAAACATTCCTCCTGTCCTCTTAGGGCAGGAGTTTTTTTGTGTAAAAAATTGGAGGGAAAAAGATGCAAGCTAAAGAAGTAGTGGATCAAGTAACGATGAAACGAGCTCTTACGCGTATCACCTATGAAATCATTGAAAGAAATCAAAGCATTGAGGAGATCGTTTTAGTCGGTATCAAAACGAGAGGGATCTATATTGCTGCTCGAATCGCCGAACGGTTGAAACAACTAGAAAACATTGAAGTACCTGTAGGAGAACTTGATATTACCTTGTACCGAGATGATAAAAAAGAAATCGCCCAAGAACCAGAATTACATTCGTCAGATATTCCGGTCAACCTAGAAGGAAAAGAAGTCATCTTGATCGACGACGTACTCTACACAGGACGCACGATCCGTGCGGCAATGGATGCGGTCATGGACTTTGGTCGTCCAAGAAAAATCTCATTAGCAGTACTCGTTGATCGCGGACACCGTGAATTACCGATCCGCGCAGATTATGTAGGGAAGAACATCCCAACTGCCAAAAAAGAAGAAATCTTAGTAGAGATGCAAGAATTAGATGGACAAGATCGCATCATGATCTTAAAAGAGGAAAAGTAGAGGGGTAAGGCAATATGTCAGAAGAAAAAAAGTTTCACAACGATAGCGTGGTATTAGATATCCATGATCGACCAACCATTGGACACTGGGTCGGATTGAGTTTACAGCATCTGTTCACGATGTTTGGCGCAACCGTCTTAGTACCGATCTTAGTCGGGATCGACCCAGGGATTGCCTTAGTCAGCTCAGGGTTAGGTACACTGGTTTATCTGATCACGACAAAAGGAAAGATCCCAGCATACTTAGGAAGTAGTTTTGCTTTTATCGCAGCGATGCAAATGCTGATGAAAACAGATGGCTTTCCAGCAATCGCACAAGGGGCGATGACAACCGCTCTGGTCTATCTGATCGTCGCTTGGATCATCAAAAAAATCGGTTCAGCTTGGTTGGACAAGATCTTACCGCCAATCGTCGTGGGACCAGTCATTATGGTGATCGGATTAGGTTTAGCCGCAAATGCAGCAAACAACGCGATGTTCAATCAAGATAACTATGATTTCAAATATCTGCTAGTTGCTCTGATCACTTTAGGATTGACGATTTTCTTCAACATGTTCCTACGTGGTTTCTTAGGATTATTACCGATCTTGTTAGGGATCGTTTCAGGTTACATCGTCGCTCTGCTCTTTGGGATCGTCGACACACAACCGATCATTGACGCACCGTGGTTCGCACTACCGAACTTTGAGATTCCATTTGTACAGTATCAACCAAAGCTTTATATCGGAGCAATCACTACCATGGCACCGATCGCTTTTGTCACGATGACCGAACATATCGGGCACTTGATGGTCTTGAACAAATTGACTAGACGGAATTTCTTCGAAGACCCAGGATTGCATCGCACATTGACAGGGGACGGGTTGGCGCAATTAGTTGCCGCTTTTGTCGGAGGACCTCCAGTGACAAGTTATGGTGAAAATATCGGTGTCTTGGCAATCACACGCGTACACAGTGTGTTCGTCATCGGAGGCGCAGCGGTCTTCGCAGTCGTTCTTGGCTTCGTTGGCAAACTAAGCGCTCTGATTTTAAGTATCCCTGGCCCTGTTATTTCAGGTATCAGTTTCATCTTGTTCGGTGTAATCGCCGCAAGCGGAATGAAAATTTTAGTCGAAAACAAAATCGATTTTGACAAAAAGAAAAATCTATTGATTGCTTCAGTCATCTTAGTCGTAGGTATCGGGGGATTAGTCCTTGAAGTAGGAACATTCACCTTATCTGCAATGGCACTTGCAACAGTCTTAGGAATTATTTTGAATCTTATCTTACCAGAAACTTCACGAAGCGAAGAAAATTAAGGAGGACATCGCATGATCATCAAATCAGAACGCATCAGTTTAAAACACTTATTAACGGTAGAAGCATTGACGGACCAAGAAGTAATGGGGTTGATCCGTCGCGGGCAAGAATTTAAGCAAGGAGCTAACTGGACACCGCAAAAACCTCAGTATTTTGCCACGAATCTGTTCTTTGAAAACAGCACGAGAACCCATAAAAGCTTTGACGTAGCAGAAAAGAAACTTGGGCTTGAAGTAATCGAGTTTGAAGCAAGTACAAGCTCGGTCACAAAAGGCGAAACATTATACGATACTGTTTTAACGATGTCTGCACTTGGTGTAGATGTAGCTGTGATCCGTCATGGAGACGAGAACTACTACGATGAACTGATCCAAAGTAAAACGATCCAATGCTCGATCATCAATGGTGGTGACGGCAGCGGACAACACCCAACACAGTGCTTACTTGATTTGATGACGATCTATGAAGAATTTGGACATTTCGACGGGTTGAAAATTGCGATCGTCGGCGACATCACACATTCTCGTGTCGCAAAATCAAACATGCAAATGTTGAAACGTCTTGGTGCCCAAGTTTTCTTCTCTGGACCAAGAGAATGGTATGACGACGAATTTGAAGTTTACGGTCACTATCTACCGCTAGATGAATTACTCGATCAAGTCGATGTCATGATGATGTTGCGTGTACAACATGAGCGTCATGATGGAAAAGAAAGTTTTTCAAAAGAAGGTTATCACCAAGAATACGGATTGACGGTAGAACGCGCGAAGAAAATGCAAAAGCATGCAATCATCATGCACCCAGCTCCAGTAAATCGCGATGTCGAACTGGCAGATTCATTAGTTGAAGGATTACAATCACGGATCGTACAACAAATGAGCAACGGTGTATTTGTACGAATGGCGATCTTAGAAGCTGTATTAAGTGGAAAAGCATAAACATAAGAGGAGGAAGAAACATGAAAACACTCATTAAAAACGGTCAAATCAACACAAAAAGAAATGAAACAATCCCAGCAGAAATTTGGATCGAAGAAGGAAAGATCAAAGCAATCGGCACAGGTTTTCCTGAGACCGAATTTGATGAAGTGTTTGATGCAAAAGGACAACTGATCACTCCTGGTTTAGTCGATGTACATGTCCATTTGAGAGAACCTGGATTTACTTATAAAGAAACGATCGAAGCAGGAACGAAAGCCGCAGCACGTGGCGGCTTTACCACTGTTTGTGCGATGCCAAATCTGGACCCAGTTCCAGATACTCCTGAAAAATTAAAAAATATCTACGACATCATCAAACGTGATGCAGTGGTGAAAGTCTTACAATATGCACCGATCACTGAAAATCTACGAAGTGAAGAATTAGTTGATCAAAAAGCCTTGATCAACGAGGGCGCATTTGCATTCACCAATGATGGTGTGGGTGTTCAAACAGCTGGCACGATGTACTTAGCAATGAAAGAAGCAGCAAAAAACAAGAAAGCGCTCGTTGCTCATACGGAAGACGAGTCATTATTATTTGGCGGTGTGATGCATGCGGGAGAAAAAGCGGAAGAGTTAGGACTACCAGGTATTTTGAGTGTGACTGAATCTTCACAGATTGCGCGTGACCTTCTGTTAGCAGAAGCGACAGGTGTTCATTATCATGTCTGCCATGTATCAACAAAAGAAAGTGTGCGAGTGATCCGCGATGCTAAGAAAGCCGGCATCCATGTCACTGCAGAAGTTTCTCCCCATCATCTGATCTTGATCGATGAAGATATTCCAGAAGATTTTGGTTTTTGGAAAATGAATCCGCCGTTGAGAGGAAAAGCCGATCGTGAAGCACTGATCGAAGGGTTGCTTGATGGCACGATCGATTGTATCGCAACTGATCATGCACCGCATGGCTTAGAAGAGAAAAGTCAAAGTTTCTTACAATCACCATTTGGGATCGTTGGAAGTGAAACAGCTTTCCAATTAGTGTATACCCATTTTGTTGAAACAGGAAAATTCACGCTAGAGCAAGTCATCGATTGGATGGCAGTCAAACCAGCAGAAATTTTCGGTTTAGAAGTGGGCACGTTAACGATCGGTGCGCCAGCAGACTTGGCAGTGTATGACATCGCGCATACAGCGGTGATCGACAAAAAAGATTTCCTATCAAAAGGCGAAAACACACCTTTTGTTGGTTGGGAGATCAAAGGAGAAACATTAATGACATTTGTCGACGGGAAACTTGTTTGGCATAAGGGGGAATAACTGGATGGAACGGTTGCTGATTTTAGAAGATGGCACAGTATTTAAAGGAAAATCATTTGGCGCGACAGGCAATGTGTTTGGAGAAATCGTCTTTACTACAAGTATGACAGGGTATCAAGAAACGATCACAGACCAAAGTTTTAACGGTCAAATCATCACATTTACTTATCCCATGGTAGGAAACTACGGCGTCAATCGTGATGATTACGAATCAATTGCACCAACCTGTAAAGGGGTAGTCGTCAAAGAACATGCACGCGTGGCATCTAACTGGCGCAATCAAATGACATTAGACGAATTCTTGAAACAAAAGGGAATCCCTGGTATCTCAGGTATCGATACACGGGCATTGACACGTAAGATCCGTGAAGTCGGTACAATGAAAGCAAGTATCGTGGATGCAGGTGATTCATTTGAACATGCTTACGACCAACTAAAAGCAACCGTCTTGGCAACAAACCAAGTACAACAAGTTTCAACAAACAAACCATACCCTAGTCCAGGAACAGGCAGAAATGTAGCAGTCATTGATTTCGGGTTGAAGCACAGTATTTTACGTGAGTTGAGTAAGCGTGACTGTAACTTGACCGTGTTACCATATAATACGGATGCGGAAACGATCCTTTCATTATCGCCAGACGGTGTCATGTTGACGAACGGCCCTGGTGATCCGAAAGATGTACCAGAAGCCATTGAAATGATCCGACAAATCCAAGGAAAGATTCCGATTTTTGGCATCTGTTTAGGCCATCAACTGTTTGCCCTAGCAAATGGCGCTGACACTTACAAGATGAAGTTCGGGCATCGTGGGTTGAACCATCCTGTTCGTGAGGTAGCTACTGGAAGAATCGATTTCACCTCCCAAAATCATGGCTATGCGGTCGATGAACAAACGATCGATCCAGAACACTTACTAGTCACACATGTGGAAGTCAATGATGGCACTGTTGAAGGGGTTAGACATCGTCGCTATCCAGCGTTCAGTGTCCAATTCCATCCGGATGCTGCTCCTGGGCCGCATGATGCGCTACATTTGTTCGATGAATTTATGGAAATGATGGATGCTGGAAAGGAGCAATTCTAATGCCAAAACGCACAGATATCAACAAAATCATGGTGATCGGCTCTGGTCCGATCATCATTGGTCAAGCTGCAGAGTTTGACTACGCAGGCACACAGGCTTGTCTTGCTTTAAAGGAAGAAGGCTATGAGGTCGTTTTAGTCAATTCTAATCCAGCAACGATCATGACCGATAAAGAAATTGCTGATCAAGTATACCTTGAGCCGATCACATTAGAATTTGTTTCACGCATTCTACGAAAAGAACGTCCGGATGCGATCTTACCAACTTTAGGTGGGCAAACAGGTCTGAATATGGCGATGGAATTAGCTGAGTCAGGAATCTTAGACGAATTAGGGATCGAATTATTAGGGACGAAATTAAGTGCGATCGACCAAGCAGAAGATCGCGACTTGTTCAAAAAGTTGATGGAAGAGTTGGATCAACCGATCCCCGAATCAGAAATCGTGACGACGGTGGAAGAAGCAGTGACTTTTGCCAACAAAATCGGTTATCCAATCATCGTACGACCAGCCTTCACATTAGGCGGTACTGGCGGTGGGATGTGTGATAACGAAGCAGAGCTGCGTCAAATCGCGGAAAATGGCTTGAGTTTATCCCCAGTGACACAATGTTTGATCGAGCGCAGTATTGCAGGTTTCAAAGAAATCGAATACGAAGTGATGCGTGACTCGGCAGACAATGCAATCGTTGTTTGTAACATGGAAAACTTCGATCCAGTTGGTATCCATACAGGAGATTCGATCGTTTTTGCTCCAAGTCAAACCTTAGCAGACCATGAATACCAGATGTTAAGAGATGCGTCACTGTCGATTATTCGCGCATTGAAAATCGAAGGTGGTTGTAACGTTCAATTAGCACTTGATCCTCATAGCTTCAACTACTATGTCATCGAAGTGAATCCTCGTGTTTCACGCTCCTCTGCCTTAGCAAGTAAAGCGACCGGTTATCCAATTGCGAAACTAGCCGCTAAAATCGCATTAGGTTTGACATTGGATGAAATGAAAAATCCAGTCACAGGAACAACTTACGCTGAATTTGAACCAGCATTGGACTATGTGGTAGCAAAAATCCCACGCTGGCCGTTTGATAAATTTGAAAACGGGGAACGTGTTTTAGGCACACAGATGAAGGCGACAGGAGAAGTCATGGCGATCGGTCGTAACATCGAAGAATCTTTACTTAAAGCAGTCCGCTCATTAGAAATCGGTGCGCACCACCTTGAATTGCCTGAATTGAAAGAAGTCAGTGAAGAACTTTTAATGGAGAAAATCGTTCGTGCGCAAGATGATCGGTTATTCTACTTAGCCGAAGCAATCCGTCGCGGCTACCCAATCCAAGAATTAGCAGACTTGACGAAAATCGATTTGTTCTTCTTAGACAAATTATTGCATATCATTGAGCTTGAAAAGGAGCTTTCCGAAAATCCAAATCAATTGGACCTACTTCATTTTGTGAAACAAAATGGGTTTACTGATCGAAAAATCGCTGAAATGTGGAAAACGACACCTGATGCGATTCGCCAACTTCGTACAGAAAACAGTATCCAACCAGTATACAAAATGGTCGATACTTGTGCAGCAGAATTTGAATCGCATACGCCTTATTTCTATAGCACATATGAAATCGAAAACGAAAGTCATCGTTCAGAAAAACCATCTGTGTTAGTCCTAGGCTCTGGCCCGATCCGCATCGGACAAGGGGTCGAATTTGACTATGCGACTGTCCACTCCGTCAAAGCGATCCAACAAGCAGGCTATGAAGCAATCATTATGAATAGTAATCCTGAAACCGTTTCGACAGATTTCTCGATTTCTGATAAACTTTACTTTGAGCCGTTAACTTTTGAAGATGTCATGAATGTCATCGAATTAGAGCAGCCGATCGGTGTCATTGTCCAATTTGGTGGACAAACGGCCATCAATCTCGCTGAACCTTTAGCAAAAGCAGGCGTAAAAATCTTAGGAACAACGATCGAAGACCTTGATCGTGCAGAAAACCGTGACTTATTCGAACAAGCTTTACAAGAATTAGGCGTTCCTCAACCACTAGGGGATACCGCAACAAGCAAAGAAGAAGCAGTTGCTGTCGCAAATAAAATCGGTTATCCAGTGTTAGTCCGTCCAAGCTATGTTTTAGGCGGACGTGCGATGGAGATCGTCGAAAACCAACGTGACTTAGAAGACTATATGGAGAATGCGGTGAAAGCTTCACCAGAACATCCAGTGTTAGTCGATCGATATTTGATCGGTAGTGAGTGCGAAGTCGATGCGATCTGTGATGGGGAAACAGTCTTGATCCCAGGAATCATGGAACACATCGAACGTGCGGGTGTCCATTCAGGAGACTCGATGGCAGTTTATCCGCCGCAAGCTCTTTCTGACGAAATCAAGCAAACGATCGAAGATTATACGATTCGTTTAGCACGTGGCTTGAATTGTGTCGGGATGATGAACATCCAATTCGTGATCCATGAAAATCAAGTATACGTGATCGAAGTGAATCCGCGCGCAAGTCGTACGGTTCCTTTCTTGAGCAAAGTCACGAATATCCCAATGGCGCAGATCGCAACGAAGGCGATCTTAGGCGAAAAATTAAAAGATTTAGGCTATGAAGATGGCTTATATCCAGAAACAGCAAACGTCCATGTCAAAGCACCGGTCTTTTCATTTACTAAGCTGCACAAAGTTGACACATATCTTGGACCTGAAATGAAATCAACAGGAGAAGTCATGGGTTCAGATCAAAACCTAGACAAAGCGTTGTACAAAGCGTTTGAAGCTTCTGGCTTACGTTTGCCTGATTATGGCGCTGTCTTGTTCACGATCGCCGATGAAACTAAAGAAGAAGCATTAGGCTTAGCGAAACGCTTTGCAGAAATCGGCTATAGCTTGCTAGCAACAAAAAATACCGCGGCATTCTTTGAGAAACATGGTCTTGTAGTAACGCCAGTCGCTAAGATCTCCGAAGAAGCAACAGAGAAAAACGTGGTTGACCTGATCCGAGAAGGCAAAGCACAAGTGGTCGTCAATACGATCGATAAAGACCGAGGAAATGCTTCAAAAGACGGCTTTATCATTCGACGCGAAGCAGTTGAGCATGGCACGCCATTGTTCACTTCACTTGATACGGCGGATGCAATCGTTCGTGTGATGGAATCACGCGCCTTTTCAACACAAGCAATCTAAATACAAGAGGAGGGCAATTTGCCCTCCAATAAATAAATGAAAAAAGATTTTTTTCTAGTTAGTCCCTGTGGTGGCTTGGAACTGATGTTTGATGACACGACCCACAAAAAGAAGTAGTTAGCAGTATAACGAAATAGCGGAAAGTCCCAAAAATAGGAGTGTAGAGATGAAGCAAGAAGTAATGAAAATCGTTCAACAGCGGCAACTAGCACCACGAATCTATGAAATGACACTAACAGGTGAGTTGGTCAAAGAAATGAAACAACCTGGACAATTCCTTCATATTCGGGTACCCCGAGCAGATTTGTTGTTGCGCCGACCAATCAGTATCAACCAGATCGATCAATCACAACAAACTTGTCGTATCATCTACCGTGTTGAAGGTGACGGAACAAAGCATTTCACAGCGTTGACTGCTGGCGATTCTTTAGATGTCTTGGGGCCATTAGGAAATGGCTTCGATCTTTCTGGATTGAAGGAAGAAGATGAAGTGTTCATCGTTGGTGGAGGGATCGGTGTTCCGCCCCTCTACGAATTATCGAAGCAATTGAAACAACTAGGCGTCAAAACGATTCACTTCTTAGGATTTGCCTCACAAGAAGTGATGTATTACGAAGAGGAATTCCTAGAGTTGGGCGATACGAGGATCGCAACCGATGATGGCACCTATGGGATCCATGGCAATGTTGGGAATCTTTTACTTGCGACAAAAGAAAAGCCGACAGCCGTTTTTGCGTGCGGTTCAAACGGGTTACTAAAGACAGTGGAACAGCTTTTTGCAGGTCATCCGAATGTCCAATTGTCATTAGAGTCTCGCATGGCATGTGGCGTTGGCGCATGTTACGCTTGTGTCTGCCATGTCCCAGGTGATGAAACAGGAACGAAAAGCTTGAAAGTCTGTGATGAAGGACCGATTTTCCAAGCAGGAGAGGTGATTTTATGAGTAATCGTTTAGCCGTCAATCTTCCGGGATTGAACTTAAAGAATCCAATCATGCCAGCAAGTGGCTGCTTCGGCTTTGGAAAAGAATACGGAAAATATTATGATCTGAATCAGCTAGGTGCGATCATGATCAAGGCGACAACCCCTAAAGCCCGCTTTGGAAATCCTACACCACGTGTAGCCGAAACGCCTTCTGGCATGCTTAATGCGATCGGGTTACAAAATCCTGGGATGGAAGTAGTCTTAGACAAAACGTTACCTGAATTAGCTGTGTACAAAGATTTGCCGATCATTGCGAATGTGGCAGGTGCTTGCGAAGAAGATTATGTCGAAGTCTGTGGCAAAATCGGAGATGCTCCGAATGTCCACGCCATCGAATTAAATATCTCATGTCCGAATGTCAAACACGGAGGGATTGCTTTTGGTACCGATCCAGACGTTGCTTTCCAGTTGACCCAATCGGTGAAAAAGGTAGCGAACGTACCTGTCTATGTCAAGTTGTCACCGAATGTCACGGATATCATTCCAGTGGCGCAAGCCATCGAGGCAGGCGGTGCGGATGGTTTCACGATGATCAATACCTTATTAGGAATGCGTATTGATCTGAAAACAAGAAAACCGATCCTTGCCAATCAAACAGGCGGTCTTTCAGGACCGGCAATCAAACCAGTAGCGATCCGCTTGATCCACCAAGTTGCGGGTGTCTCCAATCTACCGATCATCGGGATGGGCGGAGTGCAAACCGTGGATGATGTACTAGAAATGTATATGGCAGGTGCTAGCGCAGTCGCTGTCGGAACGGCGAACTTTACGGATCCTTACATTTGTCCGAAACTGATCGCTGAGTTACCCGAACGAATGAATGAATTAGGCATCGAGTCTTTAGAGCAACTGATCAAAGAAGTGAGAGAAGGTAGAAATCAATGAATCAACGACCAATTATTGCTTTAGATTTTTCATCATGGGAAGAAGTAGAAACATTTATGCAACGTTTCCCAGAAGACGAAAAGTTATTTGTTAAGATCGGCATGGAACTCTTTTACCAAGAAGGACCAATCATTGTCCGCTGGCTAAAAGATGCCGGTCACGATGTTTTCTTAGATTTGAAATTGCATGACATTCCGAATACTGTCGAAAAAGCCATGGGCGGTTTGGCAAAATTAGGTGTAGATATTACCTGTGTGCATGCGGCTGGCGGAATCCGTATGATGGAAGCAGCCATGCGTGGATTGACTGATGGCACACCAGAAGGAAAGAAACGTCCTTTACTCTTAGCAATCACTCAGCTGACTTCAACGAGCGAAGAAGAAATGCATCATGACCAACTGATCGAAGTACCATTGGAGCAAAGTGTGATCCACTATGCCGCTTGTGCCAAAGCAGCAGGGTTAGACGGTGTCGTTTCTTCTGCTTTAGAAGTCTCATCGATCAAAGAAAAAGCGGGGGAAGAATTTGTTTGTTTGACCCCTGGTATTCGTCCAGAGGGAACAGTCGCAGGCGACCAAACAAGGATCGTGACACCAGCGCGGGCAAAAGAAATCGGTTCGACCTTCATCGTTGTTGGACGACCAATCACACAAGCAGAAGATCCTTACCAAGCGTACCAAACAATCAAAGCAGAATGGAGTCGTTAATCTATGAACATTGAACAAACTATTGCTAAAGACTTGCTAGAAATCGAAGCTGTTTTCTTAAGTCCAAGCCAACCTTTCACTTGGGCAAGTGGAATCACAAGCCCGATCTATTGCGATAACCGTATTACGATGAGCTATCCCAAAGTCAGAAAAGAAATCGCTCAAGGGTTAGCTGAAAAAATCAAACAAGAATTCCCAGATGTTGAAGTGATCGCCGGTACAGCAACTGCTGGTATTCCTCATGCCGCTTGGGTAGCAGAAATCCTAAACTTACCGATGGTGTATATTCGCAGTAAAGCGAAAGCACACGGTAAAGGGAATCAAATCGAAGGGCGCATCTTTGAAGGTCAAAAAATGGTCGTCATCGAAGATTTGATCTCAACAGGCGGAAGTGTGTTAGAAGCGGCTGAAGCAGCTAAAAGAGAAGGTGCGGACGTTTTAGGTGTTGCAGCAATCTTTACGTATGAGTTGCCAAAAGGAATAGCGAACTTTGAACAAGCGGGTCTACCATTGATCACCTTGACGAATTATTCTGTATTGATCGAATTTGCATTAGAAAATAAAACAATCAACGAAGAAGAGCTTGCTTTGTTGAAAGAATGGAAAAAAGATCCTGAGAACTGGGCAACAGCTTAGAGATCAGATTAAAAAGGGCGGAAAAACGGATGTTGTTTCAGCCCTTTTTCTGTTTGAGATATAGTGAAAACCTGAAGATACATAGCGACAACTATTCTTTTGCACATGAAAACTTGTTAAGATAATAAGCTGAAAATTTGCGAATTCCAGTTATTTAATGATAAGATTATCGGAAAAGTCATCTCAAAGAGGAGGATTCTTTATGGGATTGAATGAATTTATTTTAGGGTTAAATAACTTGGAAAGAATCACCAGAGCTCCGGGATTTTTCAAACACACGGAACATACCGTCGCCGCGCACTCTTATCGTGTAGCTTCGATTGCACAAGTATTGGGTGACATTGAAGAACTCCACGGACAAACGATCGACTGGAAGCTCTTATATGAAAAAGCCTTGAACCATGATTATACCGAACGTTTTATCGGTGACATCAAAACACCAGTGAAATATGCAAGTAAAGAGTTGAGAGGGATGCTGCAGACCGTCGAAGAAAAGATGACGGATGAGTTTATCAATCAAGAAATCCCTGAAGCTTTACAAGACGTTTATCGCCGGCGTTTGTTCGAAGGTAAAGACGATACGGTCGAAGGTGAATTACTCGCTGTTTCAGATAAAATCGATCTTTTGTATGAATCATTTGATGAGATCAGTAAAAATAATCCGGAGAAAGTCTATAAAGAAATGTTTATTGAGGCGGTCACAACGATCAAAGGTTTTGACCATCGTCCATCCGTTCAATATTTTTTCAAAGAGATTTTTCCAGAATTACTCAATCAAGAATTCTATGGAAAAGAAGATTTCTTAGCAGCTGTTTCAAGCATTGTCAAAAAAGAAAAAGAATAGTCGAGGTGCCGTGTAGGTAACTGGTTCAGGAGGAATTTTAGTTGAAGAAGAATATGGATGTTGAATGGGGTTATTCTGGTGAAAGAGGACCGGAACATTGGGCAGGATTATGTGATTGGTTTGCAAAAGGAGCCGAGTTTGAATTACAATCGCCCATTCCTCTGACAACATGTGAAGAGAGCAGTAATACGAAAGAGACGCTTTCTTTTCACTATCAGAAACAACGATTCACGGATAAGGAGTTCAAGAATACGATCCATCTTGTGCCATATGATCAAATCAGTTATGTCCTTTTCAATGAAGAAACATACTATTTGACCGACATCCATTTTCATATGCCATCAGAACATATCATCAATGGAAAACAAGAAGATATCGAATTTCATTTTGTACACACCAATGAACGACAAGAAAACTTAGTCGTTGGCGTCATGTATCATTTAACAAAAGAAGAAGGCTGGTTATACGACCGCCAGAATGGTGACGAGTGGGATCTTGATGCACATGAGCATTGGACAGATGCATCTGTCTTTTTCCCTGAACAAAAGAGTCATTATCACTATGTTGGTTCCTTAACAACACCACCAACAAGTGGTCCGATCCAATGGTTCGTCATGGACCAAGTTGGTCGATTGAATCGAGATTTCTTGATTCCGTTCAAAGGACAATACGCACAACCCAATAATCGTCCGTTACAACCAGTGAAGAATCGAAAAATTTATTATTACAAGGGGACGAAATGAATATCCAACAATTGAAATATGTTACTGCAGTAGCGAATAACGGAAGCTTTCGAGAAGCGGCGAAAAAGTTATTTGTTTCTCAGCCGAGCCTTTCTGCAGCGATCAAAGAATTGGAAAATGAGTTGAGTATCAATTTATTTACCCGCACGAATCGAGGAGCCTATCTAACAGAAGAAGGACAGATTTTTTTAAAGCGTGCGGAACGGATCTTAGTTCAATTAGATTCATTGGAGAATTATTATCAAAAAAGTGAAAAAAGAGAGAGCTTTTCGATTGCTTCCCAGCACTATGATTTCTTAGGTCCGCTAACTGCACAACTGATCGAGACGTTCAAAGCAGAAGTCAAACAATTTCGTATCATGGAAACGACGACTGCAAACGTGATCGAAGAGGTGCAACAACAACAAAGCGAATTAGGGATTTTATATATGAATGACCATAATCGCACAGGGATCAAGCGCTACTTAGAACAAGGAGAGTTGATCGCTCAATCTCTAGGGACATTTAAAACACATATTTTTCTAAGACAGCGGCATCCACTCGCGCAACAAGAAGAAATAAATATTGAAGAACTCGCTGCTTTTCCGCAAGTTCGTTTTACTCAGGATGGCAATAATTTTCCTTATTTTTATGAAGACTTGATTGAGATCCCTGAACAAGAATCAGTGATTTATACAAGTGATCGAGGCACATTGATGAATATTGTGTTAGAGACAGATGCCTATGCATCAGGATCGGGTATCGTAATTGGTGAAATCAAAGAATATTTACGATTGATCCCATTGGCGGATAGTCCGCTGAATGAGCTTTACGTGATTTATTCCGCAAAACAGCCGTTAAGTGAGATCGGCAAGAAGTTTATCGCAAGTATCCAACGAGTGATGGAGCAGAGGAAGTAATATCCAATAGAAATGAACAAAAGGTAAGCTTGAATGCCAAATAATTGGTTTTCAGGCTTATTTTTACGCAGATCAATATGCAGATAAAAAATTGTTGCAGTAATGTACACAATGAGATGATTCAAAGAAAATGTTTCATACTAAAAGTAGCCAATCGTTTGAGGAACATATTCGCTCAACGATTGGAAAAAAAGGGGGTAAGAAAATGAAAAAAGTAACAAAGGTGATGTTGGGTGTCGTCGGAGCGGCGAGTTTAGGCTTATTTACAGGAGAACCGATGGTAGAAGCCGGTGAGTCTCTTCCGCCAATCGGAGAAGGATATCTAAAATCGGTCAACCAAAGCACGATCGATCGGATGAGTACCATTTCGTACGCTTTATCCTATCAAATGTATCAATGGGGAGATATTGGTGTGAATGAAAGACTTACTGGGGATGAATACAATCCAAGAAATGTTTCTAGTCAAGCATATTCGGTAGGTGTCAATAATGATATGGGCACTAGACAGCGTTCAAGAACTGTCAACACAAGTGTTTTCCATAATAGTACGAACCAAGATCAAACGTTTACGACACCTTCATATTCGGAAATGTATATCGACTCAACAACAACTTCGACTACACAGTCCGCTGGAGTAGCAACATCCACTAGCGCAGAGATCCGTGTACCCATGTTTGGTTCTGCAACGATGGGTGTCGAACTGAATTACAACTTTAGTTCAACCACTTCACAGACGCGAGAAGTACAAAAAAATTGGACGGTTCCCGGTCAAGCAATCAATGTAAGGCCTGGTCATACTGTTGAAGTCAATTGGGTATTCTATACCGGAGAAGCAACAGGTACGGTCAATTTAGAGCAACAGATCCGAGCAGATATCCCATATAAAAAAGATGCTGCTGGACGTATCCATACATATGGCGTAGGGACGGTCGTCGGTGATCGCCAAGTACTCTCGGATAGCTATTGGAACCGTTACATTTCTGAAAGCCGAAACAATTGGCGACGCGTTGATGCAAATGTAACTGGTCGTAGAATGGGCGGAGGCACTTATCGTGTCGATTACGGTTCAGGGTTTGTTTTAGAAGCCTTCGACCGCACAACTGGAACAAAAGAAATCATTGCGACAGGCTATCAATTTTAATTCAAGCCATTTTTATCATCAAAAAATAAACCGATCGCCAAGAAGTAATCACTTCTTGGCGATCGGTTTTTTAACGAAAAAAGATTATTCCTTTTTCATTGCTTGGATTTTCTCTTCTTCTGGTGTTACAATGATCGTTTTTTGGTTTTCGTAAATCACATACCCAGGTTTTGCGCCATTCGGTTTACGGATATGTTTGACTTGCACTAGATCCACAGGTACTTGGGCTGAATGACGATATTTCGAATAGTAAGCAGCCAATTCAGCAGCTTCTGTGATGGTTTCATCAGAAGGTTGGTCACTTTTGATAATCACGTGAGAGCCTGGGATGTTTTGCGTATGAAGCCAGTGATCGGTTTTTCTAGCAGTCTTCATCGTCAATTGATCATTTTGTAGATTGTTTTTACCGACTAAGATCTCAGTGCCGTCAGAAGAAATGTAGCGGTCAGGTTGCGAAGGTTTTGCTTTCTTTTGCTTTTTACTTGTTTTCTTTTTCAAATAGCCTTCTGCTAACAGTTCTTCTTTGATCACTTCAATATCCATTGGTCCCGCAATCTCCAATTGTGAAAGAACCGATTCAAGGTAGTCGATTTCACTTTTTGCTTCTTCGATTTGCTTGCCGATCAATTTGACCGCATTTTTAAGCTTTTGGTAACGATGAAAGTATTTTTGAGCATTTTGATTCGGTGTCAATGCCGGATCAAGGGCAATACGGACAGGCTGGTTTTCTTCATAGTAGTTCGCCAAGGTCACTTCGGTCGCACCACGGGGTACTTGGGTCATGAATGTCGTCAATAACTCCCCATTTCGGCGAAACTCTTCCGCATTTTCAGAGTCAAGCAATGTCTGTTCGCGTTTTTTCAACTTATTGCGATTGCGTTTCAATTCATTTTCGATTTTACGGATCAATTCGCCCCCTTGTTGTTTGGCACGATCTTTTTCCGCTTTCTCTTGATAAAATGCATCTAGCAATGCACTTAAAGTAGGGTACTCCTGCATAGAAGCAGCTTGTTTTGCAAACGATTGATAGGCAAACGGTGTGAAGTATTCTTTTGTACCTAATTCATAGTGTGTAGGTAGCGGTTGGTCAACAGCCGCAAAGAATTCTTCCCAGACAGCCATTTTTTCATTTGGGCGCTGGTTGATCCGTTCGCTCAATTCCAATGCTGTGTCGTGACCCAGTCCTTGGAATACTTGCTGTAAGGCTTTAGCATTTGGCTCGACTTTTGATAGACGTTCAAAAACTTGCTCTTTTGTTGCTTGAAAAGGATTAAGCACAGCTTGTTCAGGTGGCGCCACGTATTCGACTCCAGGAAGTAAGGAACGGTACGTATTTTGTGAGCTGCCGATGTGTTTGATCGCATCTAAAATCTTTTGGGATTGTTGATTCACTAAGACGATGGTGCTATGGCGACCCATCAACTCAACGATCAAGACGATATTTTGTAAATCACCTAATTCATCTCTTTTTGAGAAATGAAAGTGGATCACACGGTCATTTTTGATTTGTTCGATACTTTCCAAAATCGCACCATCAAGATGTTTACGTAACATCATCACAAAGTTTGGCGGATTTTCTGGATTTTGATAATCGATTTCTGTGATCTGGACACGGGCATAGCTCGGATGAGCAGATAACAACAATCGGTGGTTCTTTCCACGAGAACGAATCACCAAAATGATTTCATTTTCATAAGGCTGGTGGATCTTTGAGATTCGACCAGATAATAGTGTTTCGCGCAATTCATGGATCATTGCATGGGTAAATACACCATCAAAGGACATGATTCATTCCTCTTTTCTATTCATAAGTACACTTATTATAACGAAAAAAGAAAGGAAAGACCAATGGACCAGATGATTTCTTTCGTTAAATAGAGAAAAAATGCAGGAATTCCATGAAAAACTAGTGTTTTATTTCGTTCTTTCGATTGATTTTAGGTATAATTAGATAAAGGACACGTGGGGGAATAGAGGATGCAGCGATTGATCGTAGAGATAAAGGATAAAATCATCAGAAGTTACACTAATTTATCAGAGGATTTTGAGCAACATCCTCAAAAATATTTCAGACGGATCGGACTTCTTTTAGTGTGTTCCTTACTTTTGACGGCTGCGATGTTCTTTTTGCCGAGTAAAATCAAAGAAGCACAAGTGGATACGTTGATCTATTCTTCGATTGATTCTGAAAAGCTTCAGCCTTTACCATTTTCATCTGCGCATCAGGAGATCACCGACAGTCGGGCAGTCTCTGTGATGTTCACTCTGCCAAAAGGAGAGCTTTACCAACAAGTGATCGATATCTTCGAAGACCCACAACAAAGCAGTGAATTGAATCGAACGATCTTTTTTTATCCGTTGGTTTATGACACGTCAGAATTAGAACAACAATACGGGATCAACAAAGATGAAATCACTATCGTTTTCTTTGAAAGAGGAGAAGAAAGGAATCGTTTAGTCCTTTCTGATGAAAACAAAGAAGACCTGGAAAGAACATTGATTCCTGCACTGAATCGTTTGCCATTGATCAATATCAAGCAACTGGAAAAAGAGTTAGCAAATGAGGAAGAAACGGCACAATCCACAGATCGTACCACGTTGAGTACGACAGAGTAAGTAACAAGTTGAGCTTAGTGAAAAATAACAAAAAAGAAAATAATAAAAAAATCAGTTGACGGATAAATAAAATTCGATTAGACTTAGGATAACACTTGAATGAAAGGATGGTCCAAGATGAACTTATCAAAACAATTTTTATCAGAAAATAAAAATAATTGGCGTAACTGGCGTAGATAAGTTGTATCAAGGGCGAACTTTTTCGTAGATACAACTTTTTAGAGTACAACAATGTACGATTCTAAAGTTTGTATCTATGCTGGACATGAATTTGACGACCGCATAGAGACATCTATGCGGTTTTTTGTTGGTAAAAGACAATGACCGTACAAGCGGTGATTGTCTTTTTTTGTTCATTCGCTCGAAGTTACAAAACAGCCGATTTATTTTTAAAAATTACATAATAAAAAAGGGGAAATAAAAATGAAAAATAAACGCTTGATTGCAGTGATCGCACTTATACTTATATACTTGACCGGAACGTTCGTTTATGAAAAAATCAATGATCAACCAGCAGTTGAAGGAAATCGCACAACTGATAAAAAAGTAGTGGGGGTTTTACAGTTTGTTAGCCACCCTGCGTTAGATGAGATCTACCGAGGTATCAAAGATGGCTTAAAAGAGTCAGGCTTGGAAGAAGGACGAAATTTAGAAATCCAATTCCAAAATGGTCAAGCCGACCAAAGTAAACTGGCAACGATGAGTCAGCAGTTGGTACAAGGAAATCCTGATGCGCTCGTAGGAATTGCAACACCAGCCGCACAAGCATTAGCAAACACGACCAAAGATATTCCAATCGCCTTAGGTGCGGTGACTGATCCTGTCGGTGCAGGATTAGTCCAAAGCTTAGAAGCACCGGGTGGAAACATCACAGGAGTCTCTGACCAACCACCTGTTGAAGCACAGATCCAATTAGCCACAGAGCTATTACCGGAGGCAAAAACAATCGGAATTTTATATGCTTCTTCAGAAGATAATTCTCGCTATCAAGTCAGCCAAGCAGAAGAAGCTGCGAAAGCAAAAGGACTGACACCAGTAAAATATGCTGTTCCTTCTACGAATGAGATCGCCCAGACTGTCCAAGTGATGAGCCAGTCGGTGGATGTTATCTATGTACCTTTAGATAATACGATTGCCAATGCAATGCAAACCGTCATCAAAGAAGCAAATAAAGCAAATATCCCTGTAATTCCTTCAGTGGACACAATGGTCGAACAAGGAGGATTAGCGACGATCGGAATCAATCAATACGATTTAGGCGTTCAAACAGGTAAAATGGCAGCCGCTTTAGCAAATGGAAAAGAACCAGCAACAACACCTGTGTACGTGTTCGACAAGGGCGATATCATCGTCAATGAAAAACAAGCAGAATTACTAGGGATCACGATCCCTGAATCAATCAAAAAAGACGCAAAAGTACTGACAGAGATCAAGGAGGAAGAACAATGATCGTATCCGCAATTTCTCAAGGCATGTTATGGGCCATCTTAGGTTTAGGAATTTTTATGACTTACCGGATCTTAGATTTTCCGGATATGACAACAGAAGGCTCGTTTCCTCTCGGTGGTGCTGTCTGTGTGACAGCAATCACGCATGGTGTTAGTCCGATACTTGCGACGATTTTAGGTGTGTTAGCAGGAATGGCCGCAGGACTTGTGACTGGCTTGCTGTATACAAAAGGGAAAATCCCAGTTATCTTAGCCGGCATCTTAGTAATGTCAGGGTTGAACTCAGTGATCCTGTTCGTGATGCGCACACCGAATCTTTCGTTGTTGAATCATCCTGCCTTACAGGATGTATTCTATGCACTTCATTTACCGAATTACTTTGATACTGTATTATTAGGACTCTTATCTCTCGGACTTTTGATCAGCGTCTTGATTTTCTTCTTCAATACAGATCTAGGGCAAGGTTATATCGCAACAGGGGATAACGAAACAATGGCCCGTTCGTTAGGGATCAAGACCGATCGTATGAAAATCTTAGGCTTGACGTTATCCAATGGCGTGATTGCATTATCAGGCGCATTGATCGCCCAAAATGATGGCTATGCAGATGTCAATAAAGGGATCGGCGTGATCGTAATTGGTTTAGCTTCGATCATCATCGGTGAAGTGATTTTCCAAGAATTGACATTGATCGAGCGATTGTTAGCGATTGTTGTCGGAAGTATTATTTATCAATTATTGATTTTAGCAGTCATCAAATTAGGCTTTGACACAACCTACTTGAAATTATTCTCAGCGATCATCTTAGCCGCTTGCTTGATGATCCCTCAAGTAAAACAAGCATTGAAACTAAAAACAGGATTTGAAAAGGAGGTCTAATGATGACAGCAATCTTAACGATCAAAAATGGTAGAAAAGTAGTCAATAATGGGATGCACGAAGAAAAAGTATTATTGGATGAGATCCAATTGACCATCAATGAAGGGGATTTTATCACTGTACTTGGCGGAAATGGCGCAGGTAAAAGTACCTTGTTCAATACGATTGCGGGCACACTGCAATTAAGTCAAGGTGGCGTGTATTTTAAAGATCAGCCAATCACTAAGCTGTCAGAAGAAGCACGAGCTTTATTTCTATCACGGGTGTTCCAAGATCCGAAAATGGGAACTGCCCCACGGATGACAGTGGCAGAAAATCTATTGTTAGCACAAAAGCGCGGCGAAAAACGAACACTTCGTTTACGCCAATTAAAAAATCAAAAAGAAGTTTTTTATAAACTTTGTCAAGAAGTAGGAAATGGCTTGGAACAACATTTAGACACCCCTGCTGGCGAATTATCTGGCGGGCAGCGACAAGCATTAAGCTTACTGATGGCAACGATCAAAGCACCAGAATTGCTTTTACTTGATGAGCATACGGCGGCACTCGATCCAAAAACAGCTAAGCTATTAATGGAACTGACAAACCAACGGATCACTGAGCAAAAGTTAACCTGTTTGATGATCACACACCGGATGGAAGATGCGTTAAAATACGGGAATCGATTGATCGTCTTACAAAAAGGACGGATCGTCAAAGACTTAGCAAAAGAAGAAAAACAAGCATTATCAATGAATGATCTCCTACACTTCTTTGAAGAAGTGATCGATTAGTTATTTTGCGGATGCATCTGTGTTTGACAAGTTTGTTTCCTTCACTTTATACTTGTGGGTAGCAGGTATAATAACAATCAAAATTTGTAAAGTCAAGATTTAATAAAAAATGATTGATGCCGCTTGTTCTTTCGTAGTTTCTACGAATGGACGCGGCATTTTTAGCGTATTGTAGGAGGATTTTCATGATTTCAGGAAAAACAAGAATAGCAGGGATTTTTGCATCTCCCGTGTCCCATAGCTTATCGCCATTGATGCACAATACAGCCTTTCAAGCTCGTTCGATCGATGCCATTTACTTGGCATTCACAGTCGATCAAACGAATCTCAAGCAGGCAGTCGAAAGCATTCGCACATTCAACATGTTAGGCGTCAATCTTTCAATGCCTAATAAAATAGCGGTCATTCCTTATTTAGATGAGCTAAGTCAAGAAGCGCAGTTGATTGGCGCGGTCAATACGATCGTGCATCGAGACAACCGTTTGATTGGTTACAACACCGATGGTATGGGGTTTATGCGTTCTGTCAATGAAGCAGGAATAGCGATAAAAGATAAAAAAGTGACTATGTTAGGTGCTGGTGGTGCAGCAAAAGCAATCGTTGTTCAAGCAGCGTTAGATCAAGCAAAAGAAATCGTCATCTATAAACGAAAGAACGCAACTTTTGAAAATGTCGCTTCAACTTTCCAAAAAATTGCCGAACAAACAGGTTGCCACATCACCATCAAGGATTATGCAGACACTGAACAGTTGAAAAAAGATCTGGAAGACACGGATCTTTTGATCAATGGTACCGACATGGGCATGGGGGAGAAAAAAGAAATGGTACCGATCGATCCTCAGTTGCTCCATCCCAAAATCGCAGTGTTTGATTTGATTTATTCTCCAAGAGAAACACGCTTTTTAAAAGAAGCCAAAGCACAGGGATGTTTGACCAGAAATGGCTTAGGCATGTTACTATATCAAGGCGCAATCGCTTTTGAACTATGGACAGGCCAAACAATGCCAATTGAAAAGATCCAACCTTTACTCGATTCAAAAGAATGATAAGCGTATACTCAGAGGATTCGTTAGCTTTTAGTTAAATTTACGCTAACCTTACTGTTTTTTATAACGAAGTATCGTATGATTTTACTGAGTTGAACAAAGGGAGGAACTACAATGAGTCGGATGGATCGTTATAAGAACATCCATAAAAAAGCAAAACCAATCAATGAAAAATCATCGCCGTTATCTTGGCGACGCACCAATAGGAAACAGGAAGATCTTGGAGAAGAACCAAACGCTTCGTATGAAGGTTCTTACGAAGAAAGAACCAGTGACCCTCGAAGACCAACACCTTACGAAGAACACGTTCATTCAGGGCAACAACCACAGAAAAAAGGGTTCTTTAAAAAGAAACCATCCAATAAGCCACGTAAAAAACGTTCTTGGTGGAAGATCATCTTAGGGATCTTATTGATTTTATTTGTCTTTTCGCTGATTTCATTTTTCGTTGGGAAATTCGTAGCCGAAAATGATCAGTCACTTGAACCAGCGACTTCAGAAACATTCAATGGTGCCCAATCAACAAGTGGCGCGCATAACATCCTGATTTTAGGTAGCGATACAAGGGGCGAAGACGCAGGGCGAGCAGATACGATCATGGTCCTACAATTAGATGGGCCTGCCCGCAAACCAAAATTGATCTCATTCATGCGTGATAGCTTCGTGACGATCCCAGGTGTTGGAGACAATAAAATCAATGCGGCGTATGCCTACGGTGGCGCTGAGTTGGTTCGCCAGACTTTATTAGAAAACTTTGGGTTGAACTGTCAATACTATATGAAAGTCGATTTCAAATCATTTGAAAAAGTGATCGATGCGATGTTCATGAATGGTGTGTCGATCGACGCTGAAAAAGACTTGAATCTAGATGGTGTCGATATCGCCAAAGGTAAACAACGGATGGACGGTCACGTGCTGTTGCAATATGCACGTTTCCGTATGGATGAAGAAGGGGACTTCGGTCGTGTCAGAAGACAGCAACAAGTGATGGATGCGATTTTTGGTCAACTGAAAAATCCATTGAACTTGATCCGTGCGCCGTATGCCGCTGGAAAAGCAATCGGCTATACTTCCACAGATGTGCCGATGACTTTTTTAGTCAAAAATAGTTTTTCTATCTTACGTGGTGCTGGTGGAATCGATCGTTTAAGTGTTCCAGCAGATAATACTTGGAGTTATGGACAGAGTGATTACGCTGGTAGTATCCTCGTCTTAGATAAACAAATGAACCGCGAAAAGATTGAACAATTTTTAAGTGAATGATCGTTGATGTTTTTTAAAGGCTTTTCTAGAAGCATTTACTTCTAGAAGAGTCTTTTTTGTGGTGTAAATTTATTTTGCTTGCTATAAGAATAGGTTTATAATTGACGTACTTAATTGAGTACGTTAAAATGTAGGTGATAAATGCAAAAAAGGAGGATTAAAATGTCTAATACTACTTTAAATCCGAGTGCTGCCCGTAAGAAATTTTATCAATTGTTAAAAGAAGTGAATGAAAATCATACAGAAATCGAGATTATTAGTGAGCGTAGTGAGAATAACGCGGTCTTGATTGGTTTAGAAGATTGGCGAGCAATCAAAGAAACGCTACTTTTAGAACAAACGGGTACACTTGATATCGTAAAGAAAAGAGAACAAGACGATACGGGATTTACAAATGTAGATGAGATTGATTGGGATGACCTTTGATGGGAAGTTATAAGGTAGTAGTTAAAAACTCAGCTAAAGCAGATTTAAAAAAGCTAAAGAGCTCTAATTTAAAAAATCAATTTCTTGCTATTGTCGAAACATTAAAAACTGATCCTTATTGCCCTAAACAAGCATTTGAAAAGCTAAAGCCAACTCATGAAGGAAGGTATTCAAGAAGATTGAATCGCCAACATCGAGTGGTGTATAAAATAAATGATAAAGAAAAAATTGTTGAGATTTACTCTGCATGGACTCACTATGAATAATCGGTCACACAGTGATAGCTTGTCATCAAATATTTTTTTATGGCTTTTCTAGAAGTATTTACTTCTAGAAGAGTCTTTTTGTGTTTCCTTTTTACTAGTTTCAAACGCATGCTTATTTCCTTAAAAACGTACTTATCCCTAAGGTTCCAAAATTATTTAACGCTTTTTTTATGCGCTTATTTTTACCTTTATTTCTTAAAAAATAAATGTTTGTTTCATAGGTATGAGGTAATAAAAAAACAACATGGTTTAAACGAAAGAACTTGTCGATTTATTTATCATGCTATAATATAAATTTATAAAGATCTTCCCACTATTTTGATTTACATAAAATAACGATTTTAAATTAGTTTTCAGATTGTCGATTTGATGTTTTAGAGGTTCGAAAGATCAATATGAATTTTAAGAATAAGTCTGGTAATTTAGGGATAAAATAAATCTTTTTTTAAAGTATATGAATAATAGTTAAGTACATACAACATTTCTAGAGGAGGGAAAAATGAAATTTTTAGAAAAGGAAACAAATCGATTTGTTCTGACCATGGTTGAAAAAAATATCTGGATGAAAGATCTAGCAATCAACTATGCGTTTTTTCAAGAAAAGAATAATCAAGGATACGAAAGTCACAAAAAAGCAGCTTTGGCATTTGTTACGTTCCTCAATCAAAGAAGAGGACATGATCAAATTGAGTATACGAATAAACTTGAATTTCCAGTCAATATATTCGCAACCTATTCCATAAACCTCAATTTAATGGAAGCAACAAGAATTCCAGTCGATCCTTTTTTTTCTACATATAGTGACTTAGAAGGGCATTATATTTCAGATTATGCCTACGCTTTTTTTAAAATTCCTTTTTTTTATAGAGGAAGTAAGAAAGATTTCATTGAACTGAACAATTACTTGTTTCCCGAGAAGGAAACATTAGTCATTTATCAATGGAACAACACGTGGTCAGATTATTTCGCTTATGGAAAACATTCCGGAAAAGGAGCGTACCTTTGGACGATTTATGAGCCAACAAGAAAAAGATTTACGGTATGTGGGGCATCAACATTGAGTTGAATGAGGAGGACAGAATGAAGTTATTAAAAGAAGATACGTATCAATTTAAACAAAAACTCTATTTAAGAAAATTTCCAATCAATGGACTTTTACTCGATTATGTATTTTTTGAAGAAACAGGTTATCATGGATACTCCAGTCATCGCAAAGCCGCTCTTCAATTTATCAAAGTAATGAATGAAAAAAGAAATATTTCAGGTCTTCTATATACAGATTTGCATTATTTTGATCACTTACCCATACGATGTAGCCCAATTAAGTTGAGTTATGCCGTAAATCCAGAGTTAATGTATGGAAAACAGATGAAGACAGATGTTTTCTTTTCTGTTGAAAAAACAGCTTCTGGAAGCTATTTAAATTGGTATGCACAAACATTTCTTTTCCCACCATATTCATATAGTGGGAACGAAGAAGATTTTATTTCCTTGAATAAATTATTATTCCCTAAGAAAAGTGCGTTGATCATTTATGCTTGGAATAACAATTGGTCGAATTACTTTTCTCCTGGGAGAGAATGGATGGATGCCTTTCTTTGGACGATTTACGATACTGCATCGAATAAACTGACTGTCATAGGATCTTCTATGACAGATTGAGTTTCACTTAGGTAGTTAAATATTTCATCATGCTTAGTAGGTAAGTCCAGCAACAATCATGTCTGATTGATGTATTCAAGAGGCGGTTTTAAGGAACTTAGGTTACATAAGTCGTATGGTTAAAACAAATAAGCGATTTAGAAAATCAGATAAGTTTACACGAAAGAAGATTTTAAAGAAACATTGAATTTCTAGTGTAAGTAATTTTTTTGTATAAGAAAAATAGCTATGAAGTACATACTCTATTTTTAGAGGAGGAAAAGAAATGGAATTATTGGTAAAAGAAACATTAGAATTAAGAAAAAAAAAGGATATACTTTTTCCGTATTACGTTGGTTATACGTTCTTTAAGGAAAATGATTACCAAGGAAAGATCACCCATAAAGAGGCAATTTTGGCTTACTTAAATTATACAAGTCGCTTAATAAGAACAAATCTTTGGTCATCAAAAAAACGCAAAAAAACTGGAAAAAATGTTACCCGTGAAATGTATGCAGCGAAATTTCGTGAACTAAATTCGGATTCAATTATTTACACAGATATTGATCCTACTACGTTAAACTTAGATGGATACCCCATTGAAGTCAATGAAGAAATGATGGCAGGCATTGAACTAACTGCGGAGGAATTTTTTATGGATGGCGGGGTATATGAGGAAGCTTTTTTTGATGAATTTCATGGTACAAAGTTATCTAAGACAGACTTTAATCTGGTAAATGAACGTTTCTTTCCTTTAAAAGACAAATTAATCATCTATTCATGGAATTCAGAGTTTACAAATTACTTCAACTATCCTAGAGCATGCATCGGTGCCTATTTATGGAGTATTTACGATACGAATACAAAGAGATTTACAGTCATTAATATTTATTTAGGATATGAAGGTTAAAAAATGCAATTTCAATTCATAAATTTTAGAACTTAAAAAATTATTTCAATTATGCGCGTGTGGGCTGGGGCGCCTATCTTTTCCTTTTGTGAAAGCAAATAATTGAGTAATAAAACATAAGGAAACAGAAAATCTGACAATCATGAAATGTATGCAGAGAAATTTCAACTATGAGAATTTGCCCAGTTTGCAGTGCTTAATGCCTTATTAACTGCATACATGGAAAATATGAATCCTCTTATGCTTATTCCATACTTTCACAGATATATAAACCTCAGCGAGAAGAGATTTTTTTAAAAGCCAATGAGTATCTATTTCCTATACAAGAAAAATTAATTATCTATCAATGGAACAATGATTGGTCAAATTATTTTTCAATAGGTAGAGAGGAATACGGGGCTTATTTATGGACAAACTATGAGAGAGAAACTGAAAAATTTACAGTGATAGGTGCTTCGATTAGGTTTTGAACAATACGTGAAAAATACTCTTAAGTACCTACAACATTTCTAGAGGAGGTAAAGATGAAATTTTTGGAAAAGGAAACAGATCGATTTGTTCTGACTATGGTTGAGAAAAATATCTGTATGAAAGAGTTAGTACTTACTTATGGTTTCTTCCATGAAGAAAATTACAAAAGGGAAGAAACTCACAAAGAAGCAGCACTTGCCTTTGTGACAGCAATCAATCAAAAGAGAGGACATACAAGAATTGAGTATACGGATAGAGTGAATTTCCCTGTCAATTTGAGAAAAACATATTCCATCAATCAAACACTGATGCAAGGGTCTTTAGTAGAAGAGAATGTTTTCTTTTCCACAGCCTATAATTCGGATAAGAAATATACTTCTGATTATGCCACTGCTTTCTTTAAATTATCTTCATTATACAAAGGGGGAGAGAAAGATTTTATTCAATTGAACAATCACATCTTTGAGAATAGAGGCAAACTGATTATTTATCAATGGAATAATACTTGGTCAGATTATTTTTCTTACATAAAGAAGATGAGTGGAGATGCTTACTTATGGACAGTTTACGATGAAGAAAGTAAGAAGTTCACAGTTTTAGGAACTTGAGAAAGAAGGAGGTCAATCATGAGATTATTGAGAAAAGAAACATTCGAGTTTAAACAAAATGCCCACAAGAGAAACATTCCAGTGCAGGGTCTTTTGATAGATTATGTTTTTTTTGAGGAGACCGAGTATAAAGGGCGCTCTAGTCATCGAAAAGTAGCACTTGAGTTTATTAAAGTGATGAATGAAAAAAGGAATGTTCCGGGAATTTACTATACTGAATTACTTTATTTTGATTGTTTACCTAGATATGGCAATCAACTCCAGTATAGATATGCAGTGAATCCAGCCTTAATGTATGGAAAACTCTCAACGATCGAGGACTTAATATCAATAGACAACAAAAGTGCAGGTGGTTATCAATCTATGTATACCTTTCTTTTTCTTCATCCTCCGTACAGTTATGGTGGTAAAAAAAACCACTTTATACAACTTAATGATTGGTTGTTTCCTAACAAAAAAACGCTAACGGTGTATGCATGGAATAGCGAATGGTCAAATTACTTTTCTTTTTGAAGAGAATTATATGATGGATTTTTATGGACGATTTATGACAAAGCGCAACATAAATTTACAGTGATCGGAATTTCAATAGCTGATTGAATGACACAATTGATCAAGTATAATAATATGCAACTGAAAGTCATGTGATGACTCTCAGTTGCATATGTAAATAAGTGAAGAAAAAGCATTTTTTCAAATTCGGGTTCATCACTAAGGATTCAAAAATACACTGATTACTGTAAATCGTTTTCTTTTTTCATCGTAAATACTCCATAAATATGCACCGTAACAATCACGCGCACGACTAAAGCGATTAGAAAAGGATGTATCCCACGCGTAGATTTTTAAATGCTCTCTTTCAGGAAAGAATCGTTGATTAAGCACCAAAAATTGTTCTTTACTCACTTTAGTTGTTTGAGTTTCATGGAAAAAGGCTTTTTCATAGATGCCTCTATTTTTAAATAGGATTTCAGGATTAATTTTTTCTGCTTTCATCATTTCTTTATTGACGTAAATCGGGTATGTTTCCCAACCTAAGTAATCAGGATCTCGCTTGATATAGATGAGTGGGTTAGCTTTAATTGAACAAAAATATTCGTTAAATTGTTCTATGCTTGTAGGCTTCCCAGTTTTTTCTCTTTGGTCGAATGCCCAATGATTACATTGTACAATTCGATTCGAAAATTCTAGATATCCTAGAATGGCTTGTTGGTGACTGTGAATTCCTTGATTATTATTTTCAATAAAGAAGGCATAATTAACATAAATTGGGATATTTTCACCACTCCAATCCCAACATGCTAGTGTTTCTTTTTCTAATAGTTCCATCTATTTGTCTCCTTTTACTAAGGTTCCAAAAGTATACTGGTAACTGTAAAACGATGCCTTTTTTCATCATAAATAGTCCATAGATAGGCACCGAAACAATCACGTGCACGATTATAATGATTGGAGAAGGATGTATTCCATTCGTAAATTTTTAATTGGTTTCTTTCAGGAAAGAGACGTTGATTGAGAGCTAAAAATTGCTCTCTAGTCACTTTGATTGTTTGAGTTTCATGGAAAAAAGTTTTTTCATAGATTCCTCTATTTTTAAATAGATTATCGGGAGTGACTTCTTCGGCCTTCATCATTTTTTTATTGACATAAATTGGGTATGTTTCCCAACTTAAGTAGTCGGGATCTCGCTTGATATAGATGAGTGGGTCAGCTTTAATTGAACAGAAATAATCGTTGAATTGCTCTATACTTGCAGGTTTCCCAGTTTTTTTTCTGAGGACTGATGCCCAGCGGTTACATCGTACGATTCGATTTAGAAATTCTAGATATCCTAATACGGCTTGTTGGTGACTGTGAATTCCTTGATAATTAGGTTCATTAAAGAAGCTATAATTAACATAATTTGGTATATTTTCTCCACTCCAATCCCAACATGCAAGTGTTTCTTTTTCCAATAGTTCCATTTTGTCCTCC